>JBILYW010000374.1:0-4341 GCA_044377555.1 Pseudomonas sp. | reverse complement strand
CCAGAGCCTTGGGCAGCATCAGGGGTTCGATGCAGTCGCGCATGAATTCGCGGTGCCACTGATCCAGTTGCGCCATGTCATGGCGGCCAAAGATTTCCATGCTGAAGTTCAGATAGGCAGCGTTATCGAGCTGGCCGGCCAGGTAATCCTGGTAGAACGCGTCGTTGCGCGCCTTGTAGGCGTCGCCATCGAGAATGCCCCGTTGGCACAGGTAATCGCCCCAGGCGTGATCGCTGTCACCGCCCAGAAGGGTGTTGTCCAAGTCGAATAAAGCCAGACGCATTGAGGTTACCCGTTGAGTTGTCTGAGAAAAGGCCACAAGAATACGGTCTTTTAATAAGAGTGCACATAAGGCAGGAAGGCGCGTTGCTGCTTTCACAACCTTTGTGGAACAATGCGGCGACATGCGTTTGCGAGGTTGTTGCCGTGATCGACCCCGATGGTTTCCGCCCTAATGTCGGGATTATTCTGACAAATGATGCTGGTCAGGTACTTTGGGCTCGCCGTATCAATCAAGATGCCTGGCAGTTTCCGCAGGGGGGTATCAACCCTGATGAAACGCCGGAAGACGCCTTGTACCGTGAGCTGAACGAAGAAGTTGGCCTTGAACGCGAAGATGTAGAAATACTCGCCTGCACGCGAGGCTGGTTGCGTTATCGTTTGCCGCAACGCCTGGTCCGTACCCACAGCCAACCGCTGTGCATCGGCCAGAAGCAGAAGTGGTTTTTGCTGCGCCTGGTCTCTAACGAGCAGCGGGTGCGGATGGATTTGACCGGTAAACCGGAGTTCGATGGCTGGCGTTGGGTCAGTTATTGGTACCCGTTGGGCCAGGTGGTGACATTCAAGCGCGAGGTCTACCGTCGCGCTCTCAAAGAGCTTGCCCCGCGCCTTTTAACGCGCGCCTGACACGGAGTTCGACCCCGAGCCATGCTCAATACGCTGCGCAAGATCGTCCAGGAAGTTAACTCCGCCAAGGATCTCAAGGCGGCGTTGGGGATTATTGTGTTGCGCGTCAAAGAGGCCATGAGCAGCCAGGTCTGCTCGGTCTATTTGCTTGATCCAGAGACCAACCGTTTTGTCCTGATGGCCACCGAGGGCTTGAACAAGCGCTCGATCGGCAAAGTCAGCATGGCGCCCAACGAAGGCCTCGTCGGCCTTGTGGGGACCCGTGAAGAGCCTCTGAACCTCGAAAACGCCGCCGATCACCCGCGCTATCGTTACTTTGCCGAGACCGGGGAGGAGCGTTATGCCTCTTTCCTGGGGGCGCCGATCATCCACCACCGTCGCGTGGTCGGGGTTCTGGTCATTCAGCAAAAGGAACGCCGCCAGTTCGATGAGGGCGAAGAAGCCTTCCTCGTGACCATGAGCGCGCAACTGGCCGGGGTTATTGCCCACGCCGAAGCAACGGGTTCGATTCGCGGTCTGGGGCGTCAGGGCAAGGGCATCCAGGAAGCCAAGTTCGTCGGCGTACCGGGTTCACCGGGTGCGGCGGTGGGTACTGCGGTGGTCATGCTGCCCCCGGCTGATCTGGATGTGGTCCCCGACAAGACCATCACTGATATTCCTGCCGAAATTGCGTTGTTCAAAACCGCCCTCGAAGGCGTGCGCAACGACATGCGCGCGGTGTCTAAAAAGCTCGCCACCCAGCTGCGACCCGAAGAGCAGGCGCTGTTCGATGTGTACCTGATGATGCTTGACGATGCGTCGCTGGGCAGCGAAGTCAAAAATGTAATCAAGACCGGTCAGTGGGCCCAGGGCGCTTTGCGCCAGGTGGTGACTGATCACGTCAACCGTTTCGAATTGATGGACGACGACTACCTGCGTGAGCGGGCGTCGGATGTGCGTGACCTCGGGCGCCGACTGCTGGCCTACTTGCAGCATGATCGCCAGCAAACCATGGTCTACCCCGACAACACCATTCTGGTCAGCGAAGAACTGACTGCGACCATGCTCGGCGAAGTGCCTGAGGGCAAGCTGGTCGGTCTGGTGTCGGTATTGGGTTCGGGCAACTCCCACGTCGCCATCCTGGCCCGGGCCATGGGTATCCCGACAGTGATGGGCCTGGTCGACCTGCCGTACTCCAAGGTCGACGGCATTCAGATGATCGTCGACGGCTACCACGGCGAGGTCTACACCAACCCCAGCGAAATGCTGCGCAAGCAATACGCTGAAGTGGTCGAAGAAGAACGCCAGCTGTCCCAGGGCCTCGATGCCCTGCGTGAGCTGCCGTGCATTACCCCTGACGGGCACCGCATGCCGCTGTGGGTCAACACCGGCCTGCTGGCCGATGTGGCGCGTGCGCAGCAGCGTGGGGCCGAAGGCGTAGGTCTGTACCGCACTGAAGTGCCGTTCATGATCAATCAGCGCTTTCCGAGTGAAAAGGAGCAGCTGGCGATTTATCGCGAGCAACTTGCCGCCTTCCATCCGCAGCCGGTGACCATGCGCAGCCTGGACATTGGCGGCGACAAGTCACTGTCGTACTTCCCGATCAAAGAAGACAACCCGTTCCTCGGCTGGCGCGGGATTCGCGTCACCCTCGACCACCCCGAAATTTTTCTGGTTCAGGCCCGGGCCATGCTCAAGGCCAGCGAAGGCCTGAACAACCTGCGTATTTTGCTGCCGATGATCTCCGGCACCCACGAGCTCGAAGAAGCCCTGCACCTGCTGCACCGTGCCTGGGGTGAAGTGCGTGACGAAGGCACCGATGTGCCGATGCCGCCCATTGGCGTGATGATCGAAATCCCGGCTGCGGTGTACCAGACCAAAGAGCTGGCGCGCCAGGTGGACTTCCTGTCTGTGGGCTCCAACGACCTGACCCAATACCTGCTGGCCGTGGACCGCAACAACCCGCGGGTTGCCGATTTGTACGACTACCTGCACCCGGCCGTGCTGCAAGCCCTGCAATCGGTGGTGCGTGACGCACACGCTGAAGGCAAACCGGCGAGTATCTGCGGTGAAATGGCCGGTGACCCGGCGGCGGCGATCCTGCTGATGGCGATGGGCTTTGACAGCTTGTCGATGAACGCCACCAACTTGCCGAAAGTGAAATGGATGCTGCGCCAGGTCACCCTGAGCCGCGCCAAGGAACTGCTGGCCGAAGTGATGACCATCGATAACCCGCAGGTCATTCGCAGCACCATTCAGCTTGCGCTGAAGAATATGGGGCTGACCCGCATGATGAACCCGGCGGCGATCAAGCCGTACTGAAAAGCTCTCACCCTCCTGTGGGAGCGGGCCTGCTCGCGAAAGTCTCAAGAACATCGCGTTTTAAGAGCCTTCGCGAGCAGGTTCGCTCCCACAGAGAGTGTGTTTGCAGTATTCGTCACACCGCCAATGTCACTTCCCCCAGCCGCCCGCCAAGCGGCCCGAAGCTGTGCTCCACGATCACCCTGGAACCGTCTGCATTGACGATCAACGCCGTGCTGGCGCGGGTGCCGTAGCTGGGGCTGGCGATAAACACACTCGACAACAGGCTTTCGGTGGCCAGGCCGACGCCGGTGTCCGGCAGCTCGGTGAACGGTGCAGTTTGCGGGTCCTTGAGCAATGCCAGTAACGCTTGAGGTTGCGGATCGCTGAGCACTTCAGCCAACGCTGCCTTGGCCTTGAGCAGCTTGGGCCAGGGCGTATCCAGCCCGGCATTCGACAGGCCGTAGATGCCAGCACCCAGCGGTTGTGGCGCAAGGTCCCGGGAATTGAAATGCCAGAGTTGATCGCCGGTGCCCAGGAGCAGATTGAAACCCGCGTAGTCGAGAGAGCGTTGGCCAACGTGCGCAAAGTACTCGGCAACTGTCTGCTTGCCGGTCAAAAAGTCGGCCACCAACTCGCCTCGCGAGCGGCGTGAGGGCGGCTTGTGGGGTTCACGGATATTGGTCAGGGCCGCAAATCGCCCGTTGGCACCAATGCCCAGCCAGGTTCCGCCCGCTTCAAGGTCGCGGCCGGCATACACCTGCGGCGCATTGGCCCACTGTGCAAGGGGTTTGGCGGGTCGTGCATAAAATTCATCGCGGTTGGCCGCAACCACCAGAGGCTGGGCGTGGCCGGGGCGCCAGGCGAAAACGATCAGACACATGGGCAGTCCTTAATGTTTTTTTAATCACTCTACTTATAGATTGCCCCGGCGTGTCGCGCCATTGAGTGGACTTCCGTTACCATGCCGACCCAGTTTGTGTACCGCGCCGATGTCCTGTGCCGGTGTGAGTTTCCTGATCTAACAAGGAGTCGCAATGCTGCCTTATCCGCAGATTGACCCGGTGGCATTGGCCATTGGACCGCTGAAAATTCATTGGTACGGCTTGATGTACCTGATCGGAATTGGTGCAGCCTGGCTGATCCTGTCGCGAC
>JBILYW010000373.1:0-4356 GCA_044377555.1 Pseudomonas sp. | reverse complement strand
GCCGCACAGACCCTGAGCACAGAAGGCCGCAGCCTGTTCCCGCGCACCTTCAACAGCCAGTTCATCAAGGCTCAGGAAATGCGTTACGGCGAGAACCCGCACCAGAGCGCGGCGTTCTACGTTGAAGCCAAGCCTGCTGAAGTCAGCATCGCCACCGCCACCCAGCTGCAAGGCAAGGAGCTGTCGTTCAACAACGTGGCCGACACCGACGCCGCGCTGGAATGCGTAAAAAGCTTCGTCAAACCGGCTTGTGTCATCGTCAAGCACGCCAACCCGTGCGGCGTGGCCGTAAGCCCGGACGCTGAAGGCGGCATTCGCCAGGCCTACGAGCTGGCTTACGCCACCGACACCGAGTCCGCGTTCGGCGGCATCATCGCCTTCAACCGTGAGCTGGACGCCGAAACGGCCAAGGCCATCGTTGAACGCCAGTTCGTTGAAGTGATCATCGCCCCGTCCGTGAGCGTCGAGGCCCGCGCCATCGTGGCTGCCAAAGCCAACGTTCGCCTGCTGGCCTGCGGCGAATGGAGCGCAGACCGCGCCCCGGCCTGGGACTTCAAACGCGTCAATGGCGGTTTGCTGGTGCAAAGCCGCGACATCCAGATGATCGGCAGCGAAGACCTGAAGGTCGTGACCAAGCGCGCACCGACCGAGCAAGAGATCAACGACCTGATCTTTGCCTGGAAAGTAGCCAAGTACGTGAAGTCCAACGCCATCGTCTACGCCAAGAACCGTCAGACCATCGGTGTCGGCGCGGGCCAGATGAGCCGCGTAAACTCGGCCCGTATTGCTGCGATCAAGGCTGAACATGCCGGTCTGCAAGTACAGGGTTCGGTCATGGCATCGGATGCGTTCTTCCCGTTCCGTGACGGCCTGGACAACGCAGCCAAGGCCGGTATCACCGCCGTGATCCAGCCAGGCGGTTCGATGCGCGACAACGAAGTGATCGCGGCCGCTGACGAAGCCGGCATTGCCATGGTATTCACCGGCATGCGCCACTTCCGTCACTAACGGCACGATCCCATGCAGGCACTGGCTTATGTGGAAGCTGGCTTGCCTGCGATAGCAACACCTCGGCATATCTGAAACACCGAGGTGGCTGTATCGCGGGCAAGCCCGGCTCCCACAAAAGCCCGACCTTCAGGCACCCTAGCGGTGCTCACCAGAATTCAGCGTCATCCGAGGTTTTTGAAATGAATGTTTTGATCATTGGCAGCGGTGGCCGCGAACACGCACTGGCCTGGAAAGTCGCTCAGGACCCACGTGTCACTAAAGTCTTCGTTGCCCCGGGCAACGCCGGTACCGCCATTGAAGCCAAGTGCGAGAACGTCGCTATCGACGTACTGGCCCTTGAGCAGCTTGCGGATTTTGCCGAGAAGAATGTCTCCCTGACCATCGTTGGCCCGGAAGTGCCATTGGTTGCCGGTGTGGTTGATCTGTTCCGCGCCCGCGGCCTGGACTGCTTCGGCCCTACGGCTGGCGCTGCTCAGCTGGAAGGCTCCAAGGCGTTCACCAAGGACTTCCTGGCGCGTCACAAGATCCCGACCGCCGATTACCAGAACTTCACTGAAATCGAACCGGCCCTGGCTTACCTGCAGAAAGTCGGCGCACCGATCGTGATCAAGGCCGACGGCCTGGCAGCAGGCAAAGGCGTGATCGTCGCCATGACCCTGACCGAAGCCGAAGACGCCGTACGCGACATGCTCGCGGGCAACGCGTTTGGCGAAGCCGGTTCGCGCGTCGTGATCGAAGAGTTCCTCGACGGCGAAGAAGCCAGCTTCATCGTGATGGTCGATGGCAAGAACGTCCTGCCAATGGCTACCAGCCAGGACCACAAACGTGTGGGCGACGCCGACACCGGCCCGAACACCGGCGGCATGGGTGCTTACTCCCCTGCCCCGGTAGTCACCGCCGAAGTTCACCAGCGAGTGATGGACCTGGTGATCTGGCCGACCGTGCGCGGCATGGCTGAAGAAGGCAACGTCTACACCGGTTTCCTGTACGCCGGTCTGATGATCGACAAGGCCGGCAACCCGAAAGTCATCGAGTTCAACTGCCGCTTCGGCGACCCGGAAACCCAACCGGTGATGCTGCGTCTGCAATCGAGCCTGGTGTTGCTGATCGAAGCGGCACTGGCCCAGGCGCTGGACAAGGTTGAAGCCCAATGGGACCCGCGTCCGAGCCTGGGTATCGTTCTGGCCGCCGGCGGCTACCCTGGCGACTACGCCAAGGGTGCCGTGATCCACGGTCTGGATGCGGCCGCCAAGCTGGAAGGCAAGGTGTTCCATGCCGGTACCGCCCTCAACGCGGCAGGCGAAGTCGTCACCTCCGGCGGTCGTGTACTGTGCGCGACCGCCATGGGTGACACCGTTCAAGCAGCGCAACACAAGGCTTACGAGCTGGCCAAGGCCATCGAGTGGGACGGCTGCTTCTACCGTAACGATATTGGCTACCGAGCCATTGCACGCGAACGCGGTGAAGATCAGGAATAAGCACTTCACATGGATAGGCAAGGGCCCACAGCCCTTGCCTATCTATTCCAGCCCCGCGCATAGTTATCATCTGACTTCAATCTACGAAGGGATTTCGCCGTGCGCTGGCTAAGGATCGCCACAACTTTAATCGTCAGCCTGCTGACGACCCTGCTCTGTCTCATGCCCGTGCAAGCTGCGTCGGGTACCAGCTGGTCTGTCCTGTCAGATCCCCAGGCTAGCCTGCAGCTGAGCGATGTACGCTCCCCACGCTTATCCAGTCAGTTCAGCCCCGTCGACCTTGCCCGCCTGAGCGCTGCCGAGCCCGGCGAAGTCCTGTGGCTGCGGGTACGCCTGCAACCTGACAAACACGAACAGGTCCTGCGGGTGTTCGCCCCTGATCTGGCCCGTCTGGACATGTACGTGTTCGATGATCAAAAACTGATCAGCGAAATCAACACCGGTGCCGCCTTACCCCTGGACAACAAACCCCTGCCGAGCAGTGATTACCTGTTGCCCCTGCCCCAAAGCGCCAAAGCCCTGGATGTATACCTGCGCATGGTCTCCGACCATCAACTGCGCCCCCACATTACCCTCGACACTGCCGTCATGCTGGCCGCCAACCAGAACAAGCCCTTGCTCTACGGCCTGTTGCTCGGCTGCATTTCGATGCTGTTGCTGCAGAACATTATTCGCTTCGTCTTCAGCCGCTCGCCCAGCAGCTTGTGGCTCGCCATCTGTGAAGCGCTGCTGATGACCAGCTCAATACTGTTCCTGAACCTGCTGGACCCCTGGCTCCCCGACTGGAGCGGTACACGCATCCCCGGCGCCTACCTGACACTGCTGCTGACCGCCCCCTGCGGGCTGATGTTTACCTACAGCTTTTTTGCGAACCGCGGCTCGCATCCGCTGCACAAGTTGTTGCTGCTGGACATTCTGATCATCACGCTCGGCGGCCTGCTGTTGCTGTTTATCGACAACCTGGCGCTTAACCTCATCACCTACGCCCTGGTCGGGCTGGCGAGCATCAGCATCCTGGCGGTCTCGATTTACCACTGGCAACAGGGCTACCGCCCGGCCCGCATGTTTGTCGCCGCGATGGTGATTTTCAATATCGGCACCCTGGTGATTCTCCCCGCGCTGCTGGGCCTGACCCTGATCGCCCCGCAAGAACTGGTTCTGGCGCTGATGTTGATCATCTGCATCAGCGGCTTCTTGATGAGCATCGCCGTCAGCGAGCGCAATCGCAGCATCACCCAGGACCAATTCAGCATCAGCCGCGATCTGGCCGCCAGTAACGCCGAGGTGAACGCCAAGGCCGAGTTCCTGGCCAAGATCAGCCATGAGATCCGTACCCCCATGAACGGCGTTCTGGGCATGACCGAGCTGCTGCTGGGCACGCCGCTGTCGGTCAAGCAACGCGACTACGTGCAGACCATCCACAGCGCGGGCAACGAGTTGCTGACGCTGATTAACGAGATCCTCGATATCTCCAAACTCGAATCAGGGCAAATCGAGCTGGACGACGTGCAGTTCGACCTCAACGCCCTGATCGAAGACTGCCTGAGTATTTTCCGCACCAAAGCCGAGCAACAGAACGTCGAACTCATCAGCTTTATCCAGCCCCAGGTACCCCGGGTGATCAGCGGTGATCCCACGCGCCTGCGCCAAACCCTGCTGAGCCTGCTGGAAAGCTCCCTGAAGAAGACCGATGAAGGCGAGATCCTGATCGTTGTCGCCCTGGAAGATCGCAATGGCTCGCCCCGCTTGCGCATTGCCATTCAAGACTCCGGCGAACCGATGGATGAACAGGAGCGCGACGCCCTGTTGCACGCCGAACTGCACAGCAAGAACTTCCTCGCCGCGACCCGCCTGGGCGGCCATTTGG
>JBILYW010000372.1:0-4377 GCA_044377555.1 Pseudomonas sp. | reverse complement strand
CAGCGTGCGGCTGGAGATCATCTCCCTCGACGGCAAGCAAGCCCTGCAAACCGTTGAGGCCGACCTGGTGCTGTGGCTGTCGGGCATGGAATCCCCCGACCCGGGCCCCAGCTTTCATATCCAGCCATCAAACCCCCTGGCCTGCCTGAATTACCTGCCCCATATCGCCAAACGCTACTCACGGCAGATCACCCGTCCCGAGACTCTCGAAGACCTGATCGACTACATGCTGGTGCAATGGCAACCCGACCGGCACATTGAAGCCCTGCGGCCCTGGAACACTCTGGTGGAACAGCGCCTGAGCTCGGTGGTGCAAGTGAATGACTACTCGCTGATGCTGGAAATGATCCGCTGTGGCGGCTGCATCGGGTTGCTGCCGCGCTACATGAGCAGCTTTGACCGCGACCTGATCGCCTTGCCCGGCCTGCTGCCCGACACCCTGCAGCGCCGGGCATGGATGGCGGTCAATGCCGAGGGGCGCCACCCCGAGGCTGTGCAGATGCTGGTGGACTTGATCGTGAGTACGTTTGAAAGTCGAAAGGACTGGTTTGTCAGTCAGGGTGACTGTCAGTCCATGGCCCCGACCACCGCTTTGAGCCGCTCCAGCCCAGTGCGGTAAAACCCCTCGAAGTTTTGTCTGGGGCTGGTTGTCCGGGTCGACCGGTGGTGGGGAGTCTTGCTATGTCGAGCTGCTCGAGTAACCAACCCGTTACCCCTGAGCCGTCCGGGCCGACGGTTCAGGGGCAGGGCTTGATCAGACCGCTTGTGTGGCAGCCAGATGCGTGCGGTTACTGAGCAGGATTTTGCCGGTGGCCTCGGCAATCTGTTCGCCGCGCTGGTTGGTGCATTGACCGCGCAATACGGCAATGCCGCCGTTGCTGCGGGGTTTTTCCATGGTTTGGGTGATCGTCCACTGGACGCTCAGGGTGTCGCCCGCGAACACCGGGGCGACGAACCGGCAATTGTGCTCAAGGTACGCCACGGCAGTACCGTAGAAGTACATGCCGATGGAGGCGGACATAAAGGCGCTGGTCATCGGGCCGTGCAGGATAGGCCTGCCGAAACGGCTTTTGGCGCAGAACTCGGCATCGCTGTGCAGCGGGTTGAAGTCGCCAAACATGCCGCAGGCACGGCTGATGTGCGAGGCGTCGATGGTCAGCGACTGGCCGAAGGTTTCACCCTCGGTGATTTCGTCGAAGGCTTTTCCTAAAAAATTCATGCATCAAGCTCCATGGCAGTTCGTTGTTCTTCGCGTTCGCGCAGGGCCTTGCGAATGATTTTGCCCGTGGTGGTCATCGGCAGTTCGTCGAGGAATTCGATTTCGCGGGGGTACTCATGGGCCGCCAGCTGGGCGCGGACGTGGGCCTGCAGTTGTTTTATGGTGGCGTCGCTGGCGGCGTAGCCTTCGTTGAGTACGACGAAGGCCTTGACCACCTCGGTGCGGATCGGGTCTTTTTTTCCGATGGCAGCCGCCAGTTTTACCGCCGGGTGCTTGATCAGGCAGTCTTCGATTGGCGTAGGGCCAATGCGATAGCCGGCGCTGGTGATGACGTCATCATTGCGCCCAAGGAAGAAGATGTAGCCGTCTGCATCCATCGAGCCCTTGTCGCCGGTCACCAGCCAGCCATTGATGTACTTTTCCTCGGTGGCCCGGGTGTTTTCCCAATAGCGCAGCATCTGGCTGCCGTTGGGCGTCGCCACCGCAATGTGCCCTGAGTCACCGGTTGGCACCACCACGCCATAGTCATCGATGATCGCAACGTTGTAGCCGTCGACTGCCCGGCCTATGGCGTGGGCCCGGTAGATGCCCTGGCTGGCGCAGGACGAAACCACCAGATTGCACTCTGTCTGGCCGTAGAATTCGTTGATCCGCACCCCCAGTGCCTGATCGCCCCAGGCCAGAAGCTCGTCACCCAGCGACTCGCCGCCACTGGCGACCGAGCGCAGTGAAAGCTGCCAGCGCTGCTGCGGGTTTTCTACCGGGCGCAGCAGTTTGAGAGCCGTTGGCGGGAAAAAGACATTCCTGATATCCAGCTCTTCGATCAGTCCGAACACCTCTTCGGCGACAAACTTGTCGGCGCGGTAAGCCACCACTGGTACGCCGTGGTACCAGGCTGGCAACAGTACGTCGAGCAATCCGCCAATCCACGCCCAGTCGGCCGGGGTCCACATCCGGTCCCCGGGCTGGGGGAAGCCGTCGTGGGAGCTGCGCACGCCGGCCAGGTGTCCGAGCAGCACGCGATGGGCATGCAGCGCACCTTTGGGGTGGCCCGTGGTGCCTGAGGTGTAGATGATCAGGGCCGGGTCTTGCGCCGCCGTGTCGAGGGTCGCGAACTGGTCGCTGTGGCGCTTGAGTTGCTCATGGTAATCCAGCACGTCGGCACGCTGCGCGGGTGCATCGATGACATAGCACAGCTGTAAATCGGGGAGGTTTGCCCGGATGCCTTCGATCTTCTGCAGGCCGCTGGCGTCAGTGATCAGGGCGCGCATGGCACAGTTTGACGCCCGATGCTCGATGGCATCGGTACCGAACAGTTTGAACAGCGGAACCGCGATCGCCCCCAGCTTGTACAGCGCGATGTGTGCGGTACCAGCCTCCAGGCCTTGTGGCAGCATGATCCCGACCCGGTCACCCGCCTGCACACCTTGCTCGCGCAAGCTGTTGGCCAGGCGGTTGGCGTGCTGTTGCAAGGTCAGAAAGCTGTGTTGCTGAACCGAGCCGTCGGCGTTTTTCTGAATGATCGCAATGCGCTCTGGTTCAGCGGCCCAGCGGTCGCAACACACCTGTGCGATGTTGAAACGGTCCGGGGTACCCGAGTGCGGGTGGTCGGCAGCAGTGGGCGAAGTGTTCATGGTCAAATCCTTGTTGTTATGCGCCATGGTCAGAAGCTGCCGAACGTTGAACCCAGCACCATTACCACCAGCAAAGCGGTCATAGGCACAACGGTCGTCATCATGAATATTTGCGGGTAGGACTGGCGGTGCGTCAGGTTGCAGATCGCCAGCAGGGTGATCACCGCGCCGGAGTGGGGCAGGGTGTCCAGCCCTCCGGCAGCAATGGTGGCGACCCGGTGGAAGAGGTCAGGGCTGATGCCCGCAGCCTCGATCATGCGCAGATAGTCACTGCCAAGGGTACGGAAGGCGATGCTCAGGCCACCGGACGAGGAGCCGGTAATACCCGCCAGCACGTTCATGCTGAGCACGGCCGATATCAGCGGGTGATCCGGCGAGACATTGAGAATGGTGTCTTTGATCACTGCAAACCCGGCCATGCCGGCGATCACCGCGCCATAGGCCACTTCCGAGGCGGTGTTGAAGATCGGCAGTAGCGCGCCGATGGTGCCTTTGTTGATGGTGACCGTCAGGTTCTCCCAGCGTCGCCAGTTGAGCAGGATCACAAATACGATGGCGCACATCAGTGCCAACAGCACGGACCACAGCCCTATGACGCTTTGCGGATCGATGTTGCCAAAGCGTTCTTCCCGTAAAACGCTCAGGTCCAGCGAAGGCAGGATCCAGTAGCTGAAGGCTGCGTTGAGGCCGATCACCACGATGATGGGGAGCAGGGCTACGAGCAGTCCGGGCCTTTTTACACCGGCATTCGACGGTAATTCGTCGTCATGGGGGCCGTAGCCTTCGCCGTTGGCCATGGCCTTGCGTGCCCGCGACTGCAAGATCCAGGTGCCCATCCACAGCATGACGATCGAGGCAATGATGCCCAGGCCCGGAGCCGCAAAGGTGGTGGTGCCCAGGTAGGCCGTGGGAATGGCGTTCTGTATCGAAGGCGCGCCGGGGAGTGCGGTCATGGTGAAGGTAAAAGCACCCAGCGCGATGGCGGCGGGCATGTAGCGTTTGGGGGTGCCGGACTCGCGGAAGATGGCGGCCCCGATGGGGTAGACGGCGAAGGCCACGACGAACAGAGAGACGCCGCCGTATGTCAGCAGGGCGCACGCCAGCACCACCGTGAGGATCGCGTGCCGGCGGCCCAGGCGATGCATGAACCAGTCAGCAATGGTATGCGCTGCCCCGGAGTCCGCCACCAGTTTGCCAAACAGCGCACCCAGTATGAACAGGGGGAAGAACTTGATCAGGTAGGCGCCCAGCTCTTTCATGAACAGCTGGGTATAGGTGGGCATGATGTCCGTCGCGGCACCGCTGAGCAGTACCGCCAGGGCGGCCATCAGCGGCGCCAGAATCAGTACGGTCACGCCCCGGTAGGCGAGAAACATCAACAACAGAAGGGATATCAGGATCGCCATCGTGCTCATGGGTGGTTCTCTTATAATTATTGTTTTGACGTTCGGTGCGGCGTGCTGTCCATTGCGACATTCTTCCCGGGCAGCGCGGATGCGCTGTATCCGTAAAGCGCGGCGAAAT
>JBILYW010000371.1:0-4387 GCA_044377555.1 Pseudomonas sp. | reverse complement strand
TCAGTGAAGCGTCCCTGATTTTGGCCAACTGGTCGTCGAGCGCTTTGCTGTGGCTGTCGCCGCCATGGCTCTGGTCGAGCAGGGCCGCCAGCGGGGCGATCTGCTCCAGCAGCTCTGCCGCCCATTCTTTCATGTCGACTGCAGCGCCATCACGCTGCAATTGCAGGCCCGGACGGCGACCTTCCTTGACCACGCTCAGGAAGTTCGATGTGCAGCTGCCGCATTCCGGGCTATCGAATTCCGGGCTCTCTTGCAGCGCGCAATAGAGCAGGAAGGCATCCAGGAAACGGGCCTCCGGCAGGTCGATGCCCACTGGCAGGAACGGGTTGATGTCGAGCAAGCGCACTTCAACGTATTGCACGCCACGGGACACCAGCGCCTGAATCGGCCGTTCGCCGGTGTAGGTCACGCGCTTGGGGCGGATGTTGGAGTAGTACTCGTTTTCGATTTGCAGAATGTTGGTGTTCAGTTGCACCCATTCGCCATCTTTGTGCGTACCGATTTCGACATAGGGCGCGTAAGGCGTGGCCACTGCCTTGCGCAGGCTGTCGGTGTAGCTGTCGAGGTTGTTGTAGCACGGCGTCAGGCCGGCCTGGGCGTTGCTCTGGTAACCCAGGTCGCTCATGCGCAGGCTGGTGGCGTACGGCAGGTAGAGCGTGTCGGCGTCCAGTTGCTCCAACTGGTGCGAACGGCCGCGCAGGAAACCTGCATCCAGCGCGGGCGAAGCGCCGAACAGGTACATCAGCAGCCAGCTGTAACGACGGAAGTTACGAATCAGGGCGATGTAGGCGTTCGATTGATAGTCGCGTTCGGTACCGACAAAGCCTTCAGCCTGCATCAGCACAGGCCACAGGGCCTCGGGCAGTGAGAAGTTGTAGTGGATACCGGCGATGCACTGCATGGTCTTGCCGTAACGCAGGGCCAGGCCCTTGCGATACACGTACTTGAGCTGCCCGATGTTGGACGTGCCGTAGTAGGCAATCGGGATGTCTTCTTCGGCCGGCAGCGGACACGGCATCGAAGGGCTCCACAGGAACTCGTTGCCGAGCTTGCTGTAGGCAAAGCGGTGAATCTTGTCGAGGCTGGCCAGCGTCTCTGCCGGGTCGGGCAGGGCCGGGGTGATGAACTCCAGCAGCGACTCGGAATAGTCGGTGGTGATTTGATCGTTGGTGAGGGCCGAGCCCAGTTCTTCGGGGTGCGGAGTCTGCGCCAGGCGAGCATCGGCCGTGACGCGCAGGCATTCGCGCTCGATGCCGTGCAGGCACTGCTCAAGCAGAGTGAGGTTAGTGCGCTCGCTGAGCAGAGCCAGGCGGCGGTTGAGAAGTTGGCTCAAGTTGGATTCCTTCACGCGTCAGTCGCCCCAATATGGGGGTGGTCAGGACGGTCTACAAGGGTGAAGTTGAAACCGGCGTGGTCGCCTGGCTTTTGTTGATACCGCTTTGGCCCCGTCCCTGTTTTGGCCCTTGAGCGCTCCAAGCGCATTTCGGCACCGTATTAGCGTGCCGAAATTAACTCAAAATGCCCGGTGTCGGCTACAGGACAGCGAAGGTGCCTTGTGCTTTTGCGACCAGTTTGTCGCCCTGGAATACATCCGCTTCGACGACCAGTGTGCGTCGCCCGGGGTGGATGACTTTGGCGATGCACAGCACCTCGCCCTCCGACACCGCCCGGATGTAGTTGATTTTGCACTCGATGGTCACGCTCTGTTGATCGAAACCATGAGCGCTGGAGCACGCCAGCCCCATGCTGATATCCACCAGGCTGAACAGCACGCCACCATGCAGCTTGCCACCCCGGTTGCGCAGTTGGGGTTCCAGGCTGAGCGCTACGTGCGCCACGCCGTCTTCCACCGACTGCACGCGGCAACCGATCAACTCGCTGAAAGCGCTTTGGGTCAGGCCGTCCGGGAGCGCCATTAGCGTTTCTTCAGCTGTTTGGCGTTGGCGAACAGCGAGGCCATCGCATTATTGCTCGGCGCTGCGGCCACGCTTTCCTTGCGTGGTGCAGTGCTTTGCTGGCGCGGTGCCGAGCCCGGACGGGCACCGCGAGCGCCGTCGATTTTCTCGCCGGGGGTATCGCTCATGCGCATCGACAGGCCTACGCGTTTGCGCGGGATGTCGATTTCCATGACCTTGACCTTGACCACGTCTCCGGCTTTCACCGCTTCACGCGGGTCCTTGATGAACTTCTCGGACAATGCCGAAATATGCACCAGACCGTCCTGATGCACGCCGATATCGACGAAAGCACCGAAGTTGGTCACGTTAGTGACAACACCTTCCAGAATCATGCCCAGTTGCAAGTCCTTGAGGTCTTCAACGCCTTCCTGGAACTCGGCGGTCTTGAACTCGGGACGCGGGTCGCGGCCAGGTTTTTCCAGCTCTTGCAGAATGTCGGTGACGGTCGGCAGGCCGAAGGTTTCGTCGGTGAATTTCTTTGGGTCAAGACGTTTGAGGAAGCTCGCGTCGCCGATCAGCGAACGAATGTCGCGGTCGGTGTCTGCCGCAATACGCTTGACCAGCGGGTAGGCTTCGGGGTGAACCGCCGAGCTGTCCAGCGGGTTGTCGCCATTCATGACGCGCAAAAAGCCGGCGGCCTGTTCAAAGGTTTTTTCGCCCAGGCGGCTGACTTTTTTCAGTGCAGCACGGGTTTTGAAAGCGCCGTTTTCATCGCGATGGTTCACGATGTTTTGCGCCAGCGTGGCATTGAGGCCCGAGATGCGGGCCAGCAGCGCCACGGACGCGGTGTTTACGTCCACGCCCACGGCGTTTACGCAGTCTTCCACCACCGCGTCCAGGCCGCGTGCCAGCTTGAGCTGGGACACGTCGTGCTGGTACTGGCCGACACCGATGGATTTAGGGTCGATTTTCACCAGCTCGGCCAGCGGGTCTTGCAGGCGGCGGGCGATCGATACTGCGCCACGGATCGATACATCCAGATCCGGGAATTCCTTGGCGGCCAGTTCCGAGGCCGAATACACCGAAGCACCTGCTTCGGACACCATCACCTTGGTGACTTTCAGCGCCGGGTATTTCTTGATCAGGTCGGCGACCAGCTTGTCGCTTTCGCGGCTGGCAGTACCGTTACCGATGGCAATCAGCTCGACCGAGTGCTTGGCGCACAGGGCTGCCATGACGGCGATGGTCTGATCCCACTTGTTGTGCGGCACGTGCGGGTAAACGGTGGCGTATTCCAGCATTTTGCCGGTGGCATCAACCACGGCAAGTTTGCAGCCGGTACGCAGGCCCGGGTCCAGGCCCAGTGTGGCCCGCGGACCGGCCGGTGCAGCCAGCAGCAGGTCATGCAGGTTGTGGGCGAATACGTTGATCGCTTCGGTCTCGGCGCCGTCGCGCAACTCACCCAGCAAGTCGGTTTCGAGGTGGGTATAGAGCTTGACCTTCCAGGTCCAGCGCACCACTTCGCTCAGCCACTTGTCGGCCGGGCGGTTCTGGTTTTGCAGGCCGAAACGCTCGGCAATCATCATCTCGCCGGGGTGCATGGTGCCGGGCAGTTCTTCACCGACCTTGAGCGAAGAGCTGAGAATGCCCTCGTTGCGGCCACGGAAAATCGCCAGCGCACGGTGTGACGGCATGCTCTTGAGCGGTTCATCGTGCTCGAAATAGTCGCGAAACTTCGAGCCTTCCTCTTCTTTGCCAGGAATTACGCGGGCGCTGAGGATGGCTTCCTGCTTGAGGAAACTGCGCAGTTTATCCAGCAGGCTGGCGTCTTCGGCGAAGCGCTCCATGAGGATGTACTTGGCGCCATCGAGGGCAGCCTTGACGTCGGCCACGCCTTTTTCGGCGTCGACAAAACGGGCAGCTTCGGTTTCAGGATTGAGTGTCGGGTCGTTGAACAGGCCGTCAGCCAGTTCGCCGAGGCCGGCTTCCAGGGCGATCTGACCCTTGGTGCGGCGCTTTTGTTTGTACGGCAGGTACAAGTCTTCGAGGCGGGTTTTGGTCTCGGCGAGTTTGATGTCGCGAGCCAGCTCCGGGGTCAGCTTGCCTTGCTCTTCGATGCTGGCGAGGATGCTCAGGCGCCGTTCGTCGAGTTCACGCAGATAGCGCAGGCGTTCTTCCAGATGAC
Organism: Pseudomonas sp.; assembly: GCA_044377555.1. GTDB lineage: Bacteria > Pseudomonadota > Gammaproteobacteria > Pseudomonadales > Pseudomonadaceae > Aquipseudomonas. The sequence continues at coordinate 304 of JBILYW010000371.1, read as the reverse complement.
GTAACTGGGTGTCATCCAGGCTGCCGGTCACTTCCTTACGGTAGCGAGAGATGAAGGGTACGGTGGAGCCTTCATCCAGAAGAGCGACGGCCGCTTCGACCTGCTGCGGGCGCACGCCGAGTTCTTCGGCGATGCGGCTGTTGATGCTGTCCATAAAACCACCTGACAAATTGTGAAGCAGGCTCGCATGCCCGGGCTTGAAGGCTTGCGAGGCTGGTTGAGCGGCCTGGAGGGCGCCGCTACCTGGGCCAAAAGGGCAGCCTGTTGACCCGTGAAGTCAGCTGATTACGCCGGGCGTTGAAAA
>JBILYW010000370.1:0-4397 GCA_044377555.1 Pseudomonas sp. | reverse complement strand
CAAGATAATCTCGCGACCCGCCGCGAAGCGATGCTCGGCACCTTGCCAGCGAGCGCTGACATGCGTCGCCCGGCCGTTCTCAAGCAGCACTTTATCGACCTGAACATCGGTCAATACGGTCAGGTTCTGACGTTTAAGCACCGGGCGCAAAAAAGCCTTGGAAGCATTCCAGCGCACACCGGATCGCTGGTTGACCTGAAAGTATCCACACCCTTGATTGTCGCCGCCGTTGAAGTCGCTGACGCTGGCAATCCCGCTTTCGGCGGCCGCGTCACGAAACGCATCCAGAATGGGCCAGGTATAACGCTGTTGTTCCACCCGCCACTCGCCATCGCTGCCATGCAGGTCGGAGTTGCCGGCAAAGTGTTTTTCACTGCGTTTGAACAGAGGCAGAACTTCTTTCCAAGACCAGCCCGTATTGCCTTGCTCGGCCCAGCGGTCGTAATCGCCCGCTTGGCCACGCATGTAGATCATGCCGTTGATCGAGGAACTGCCGCCCAACACCTTGCCCCGGGGATAACTCAGGCTGCGACCCTGCAAGCCGGCCTGCGCCTGGGTTTTGAAGCACCAGTCGGTGCGCGGGTTACCGATGCAATACAGGTAACCCACAGGGATATGAATCCACGGATAGTTATCTTGCCCACCCGCCTCGAGCAGCAACACGCTGTGACGGGGGTCGGCAGACAGCCGATTGGCCAGCACTGAGCCTGCTGGCCCGGCGCCCACGACGATAAAGTCGTACACCTTCTTGGCTGATGGCATCCATCACCTCGCCTTTTATTGTTCTTGTCTTGCCCCATCGTATTGATTATTTTCGAGTTTGAAACGCGTGATTTCACCCATGGCTTGTGCGTTTTTGCACAGCCCGTTTACCACTATCGCTAGGGGGATGGCATGTTCGACTGGAATGACATGCGCTACTTTCTGGAGCTGCAGCGCAGCGGGCGTCTGCTGACGGCCGCCAAGCGCCTGAACACGACCCACAGCACCGTCGCCCGGCATATTGAAAGCATCGAGCAGCACCTTGGCGCAGCGCTGTTTGTGCAAAACGCCCAGGGCTACGAACTGACGCCCGCTGGCCAAACGCTACTCAAGCACGCCGAAGCCATGGAAAATGCCGCATTGTTGGCGCAGGAAGAAATCACCCAGGCCATCGCCCCCATGGGGAAGATCCGCCTTGGCGTAACTGAAGGTATCGGGATCATGTTCATCACTTCGCGGCTGCGCGGGCTGTTTGAACGCTACCCGGGGCTGGAAGTGGAACTGGTGGCGGTACCGCGCTTTGTCAGCATCCTCAACCGCGAAGCTGAAATCAGCATCCATCTGGACCGACCCAACGCTGACCTGTTGATCACTCGCAAACTCACCGACTACAGGCTCGCGCTGTATGCCAGCCGCCTTTACCTCGACAAGGCACCGCCCTTGAACAGCCGTGAGGACCTGGCCAATCACTACTGGATCGGCTACGTCGACGACCTGCTGTTCAGCCAGGAGCTGCTGTTCCTCAACAACTTCTGTCGCACCCCGACCGTGACCTTTCGCAGCACCAGCGTCATTGCGCAACAACAAGCAGCGCGTGCCGGGCTGGGCATCGCGGTGTTGCCCAACTACATGGGCAGTAACGACCCGGAGCTGGTGCGCGTGTTGCCCGAAGAGTCGGTGCAACGCAGCTACTGGATCAGTACCCGCCGCGAATTGCACAAGTCGGTGAGGTTGCGGGTGGTGTGGGATTTTTTGCTGGAGTTGTGTAAGGAAGAGCAGGGGATTTTGCTGGCGCCGTAGCAAAAAAAAGCCCGCCAGGTCGTGAGACATGGCGGGCTTTTTTATTGGATTGAGGCCAAGGATCTGCCCCTACCCATCACACATCAGAAGTCCAGGTTGGACACTGCCAGTGCGTTGCTCTCGATGAATTCGCGGCGCGGTTCTACGGCGTCGCCCATCAAGGTGTTGAAGATCTGGTCGGCGCCGACCGCGTCTTCGATAGTTACCTTGAGCATGCGACGCACGCTTGGGTCCATCGTGGTTTCCCAGAGCTGATCCGGGTTCATTTCGCCCAGACCTTTGTAGCGCTGGATGGTGTGACGCTTGGTGCTTTCTGCCATCAACCATTCAAGTGCTTCCTTGAACTCGGTCACGGCTTTTTTGCGCTCGCCACGTTGGATGTACGCGCCTTCGTCCAGCAGAGTGCTCAGTTGAGCGCCCAGGGTGACTACGGTTTTGTAGTCGTTGCTGCCGAAGAAGTCGCGGTTGAACGTGATGAAGGTCGAGTGGCCGTGGGAGATCAGTTCGACCTCTGGCAACCAGACATTACGCTCATGGTCTTCACGCAAGCTGGCTTTGTATACCAGACCCGACTTCTCGACCAAACGCAGACGGTCTTCGAACTTGGCCATCCAGTCTTGCATGGCCGCGTGATCGCCCAACTGCTCAAGGGTAACGGCTGGCAGGTAGATGAAGTGCTCGGTCAGCTCCTGAGGGTACAGGCGTGACAAACGCTTGAGAGTCTTCATCACCATGCGGAAGTCGTACACCAGACGCTCCAGCGCTTCACCGGAGATGCCCGGGGCTTCGTCGTTCAAGTGCAGGCTGGCGTCTTCAAGGGCCGACTGGGTCATGTACTCTTCCATGGCCTCGTCGTCTTTGATGTACTGCTCTTGCTTGCCCTTTTTCACTTTGTACAACGGCGGCTGAGCGATGTAGATATAACCGCGCTCGATCAGCTCCGGCAACTGACGGAAGAAGAAAGTCAGGAGGAGGGTACGGATGTGCGAACCGTCGACGTCAGCATCGGTCATGATGATGATGTTGTGATAGCGCAGCTTCTCGATGTTGTACTCGTCGCGGCCAATGCCGCAGCCCAGCGCAGTGATCAAGGTGCCAACTTCTTGCGAAGAGATCATCTTGTCGAAGCGCGCCTTCTCAACGTTGAGGATTTTACCTTTCAACGGCAGGATGGCCTGGGTACGACGGTTGCGTCCCTGCTTGGCGGAGCCGCCAGCAGAGTCACCTTCCACGAGGTACAGTTCAGACAGCGCCGGGTCCTTTTCCTGGCAGTCAGCCAGTTTTCCCGGCAAGCCTGCGATGTCCAACGCACCTTTACGGCGGGTCATTTCGCGGGCTTTACGCGCGGCTTCACGGGCGCGGGCGGCGTCGATCATCTTGCCAACAATCAGCTTGGCTTCGTTCGGGTGTTCCAGCAGGAAGTCGGAGAAGAACTTGCCCATTTCCTGTTCAACAGCGGTCTTCACTTCGGAAGAAACCAGCTTGTCTTTGGTCTGGGAGCTGAACTTCGGATCCGGTACTTTCACCGAAATGATCGCCGTCAGGCCTTCACGGGCGTCGTCACCGGTGGTGGCGACTTTGTGCTTCTTGGCCAGGCCTTCTGCTTCGATGTAAGTGTTGAGGTTACGCGTCAGGGCAGAGCGGAAGCCCACCAAGTGCGTACCACCATCGCGCTGCGGAATGTTGTTGGTGAAGCACAACAGGTTCTCGTTGAAGCTGTCGTTCCACTGCAGTGCGATTTCTACGCCAATGCCGTCTTCACGTTGAACATTGAAGTGGAACACCTCGTTAACCGGAGTCTTGTTGGTGTTCAGGTAATCCACGAACGCACGCAGGCCGCCTTCGTACTTGAACAGTTCCTCTTTACCGCTGCGCTCATCCTTGAGGACGATGCCGACACCGGAGTTGAGGAAGGACAGTTCACGAATCCGCTTGGCCAGGATGTCCCAGCTGAAGTGGATGTTTTTGAAGGTCTGATCAGATGGTTTGAAATGGATCTGAGTACCGGTGGTTTCGGTTTCGCCGACGATAGCCATCGGTGCTTGCGGAACACCGTGGACGTAGGTCTGTTCCCAGATCTTGCCGCTGCGACGTACTGTCAGCACCAGTAGTTCGGACAGGGCGTTTACCACCGAAACACCTACACCGTGCAAGCCGCCGGATACTTTGTAGGAGTTGTCATCGAACTTACCGCCAGCGTGCAGCACGGTCATGATGACCTCTGCGGCGGAAACGCCTTCTTCTTTATGCACATCAACCGGAATACCACGGCCGTTATCGCGCACGGTGATGGATTCGTCCGGGTGGATGGTGATGGTGATGTCGTCGCAATGACCAGCCAGCGCTTCGTCGATGGAGTTGTCGACTACTTCAAACACCATGTGGTGCAGACCGCTGCCATCGTCAGTATCACCAATGTACATACCGGGACGTTTGCGTACGGCATCAAGGCCTTTCAGCACTTTAATGCTCGTTGAGTCGTACGTATTCGTATTTTCTTCGCTCAATGCCTTCACTCCCGATGGTCGTGGGTCTGGGTGATACGGCCCTGTTCCACGTGGAACAGCGCGACTGGCGTTTCCGTCTGCCAGCCTTCCCTCAATAATTCGTGATCT
>JBILYW010000369.1:0-4404 GCA_044377555.1 Pseudomonas sp. | reverse complement strand
GGCCGTGGAGTGGTAGGCAAAGGTTGCCGCCTGCTCCTTGGTTTCCCCCAGTTCCAGGCGCGTGATCATCATCTCCACCGTGATCATGGCGTCGTCCACCAGCAGGCCCAGGGCGATGATCAGCGCCCCCAGAGATACCCGTTGCATGGCGATGCCGGTGAACTCCATAAACACGAATACCAGTGCCAGCACCAGCGGGATGGAGATCGCCACCACCAGACCGGCACGCAGGCCCAGGCTGATAAAACTCACCGCCAATACGATCACCACGGCTTCAAACAGCGCGCTGGTGAAGCCGCTCACGGCCACCTCAACCACCTGCGCCTGATCGGACACCATGTGAACACCCACACCCACCGGCAACTGGGCGGTCAGGTCGTCGATGCGTTGTTGCAGTTGCTTGCCGAACTCCTGGATGTTGCCACCGTCCACCATGGCAATCGCCAGGCCGATGGCGGGCTTGCCGTTGTAATGGAACATGGGGGCCGACGGGTCGACGTAGCCACGGCTGATTTCGGCAATGTCGGCCAGTCGGTAGAAGCGGTCGTTGACCCGCAGGTTGACGGCTTCCAGGTCTTCAACGCTGTGGAACTGCCCCGAGGTACGCACCGACATGCGTTCCGGGCCCGCCTCGATAACCCCGGCGGGGGTCACGGCGTTCTGTGCTTGCAGGCTTTCAAGTATGTGCTGTTGATCGAGGCCCAGCGCCGCCAGTTTGCGGGTCGAAAAGTTGAGGTAGAACGTTTCATCCTGCTCGCCAATGGTCGTCACCTTGCCGCGATTGGGTACATCGCGAATCCCGGTGCGTACCTGCTCCACGTAATCGCGAAGCTGGCGCATGGTGAAGCCATCGCCGGTAAAGGCGTAGATGGTGCCGTACACATCACCGAACTCATCGTCGAACCCGGGGCCTTGAATGCCCTGGGGGAAATCGCCGCGAATATCACCGATCTTTTTGCGCACCTCATACCAGATATGAGGGATGGCATCGGCCTTGGTGGTGTCCTTGAGGAACACGAAAACCGTGGATTCACCGGGTCGGGTATAGCTTTGCACGTAGTCGAGGGAGTCCAGCTCTTCGAGCTTTTTCTCGATGCGGTCGGTGATTTGCAACCGGGTTTCATCCACCGTGGCGCCGGGCCACCTGGTCTGGATCACCATGGTTTTGATGGCAAAGCTCGGGTCTTCTGCGCGTCCCAGGTTGATGTACGAAAAGATGCCGGCGGCCACCGCCATAAACATCAAGTACCAGACGAACGACTGATGCTTCAGAGCCCACTCGGACAGGTTGAACTTCCCATTCATTGCGAGCTTTCCTTATCAAGTCTGACTTTCTGTCCGGGGGTGAGGCTGTTCACGCCTGCGCTGACCACGTAGTCGCCGGCTTTTATGCCGCCTGCCAGCAGAACGCTCTGCGCATCACGGCTCACCACGGTGATGTCCCGCGGGGTAACGGTGAGGGTTGTGGGGTCGATGACCCACACCCGGCTGTGGCCGTCGGTTTCCTGCACGGCGGTCAGGGGCAGCTGGAAATGCTCGGCAATCGGGTTGCTGACGGTCACGCTGACCGAACTGCCGAGGCGGAACGCTGCCGGGGTCTGGTCCAGGGTCAGGCGGGTGCGCCGGGTGCGGGTGGCGCTGTCGGCTTGCGGGGCAATCTCGCGAACATGGGCGCTGGTGTTGACGTTCGGGTCGAGCTGACCGGCTACGCGGAACTCGATGCCCTTGGGTAACGCTTCGGCCAGCGGCCCCGGCAGGTCGATCACCGCCTCTTTGATTTCAGGGCGTGCCAGCGTGACCACTTCCTGGCCGATGCTTACCACTTGGCCGGCCTCGGCCTGCCACTGGGTGATCACCGCATCATGGTCGGCGCGCAGGTTGCAGTAACTGAGCTGGTCCTGGGCCTGATTGACGGCGGCGACGGCCTGTTGCATCGAGGCTTGTGTGGTCTTGAGGTCGGTCTGTGCGATATCCAGCTGCGCCTGTGCGCCCACGCCGCGGTCGAACAGCTCTTGCTGGCGACGGGCATTGGCCTGGGCGTTGATCAGTTGTGCCTGCACCTTGGCCAGGTCGCCCTGGGCCGAGCGCAGCTGGTTTTGCTGATCGGTCGGGTCGAGGTTGGCCAGAATGTCGCCCTGTTTGACCACCGCGCCCACATCGTAATAACGGCGCACGATGCGCCCCGGCACGCGAAAGCCCAGGGTACTTTCATAGCGCGCTTCGATATTGCCGGCGAAGCGTCCCAGGTTTTGTGCCAGCTCAGGTTGGGCCACCACATACAGCGCCGGTCTGACGGGTTCGGGCGGCTTTTTTTCAGAGCAGCCCACCAGCAGCAGGGCGGCGGCCAAGGGCAGAAGCCCCATGCGGTTTATCAATAGCCGTTTCATAGTTGAACCCCCTGTGCCGGTGCGGGGACGATTTCAACCTTCATGCCGGGGTGTAGCAACTGCCCGCCTGCGACCACGACGTTCTCTCCATCCTTGAGGCCTTCGCTGACGATCACGCTGCCGGTCAGGTAGCGCCCGACCTTGACCCGCTGCAGGCGTACGTTGCTGTGCTCGTCGGCAATCCACACGGCGGGCTCGCTGATGTCCTTGGTCAGGGCCGACCACGGCAGCTCGATGCTGCGGCTGGGGGCCGGGGTCAGGTTGACGCTGACAATCGACCCCAGGTCCATGCCTTTGGGCAGTGCATCGAGTTGCACCTTGATTTGCAGCGTGCCGCTCTGTGCTGCCACCGTGGGGGTGATTTCGCGGATCTGGCCTTTGACCTTGATCGTCGGATCGCTCAGCAGCGTGACCTGCACGGTGGGGTCTTTGGGCGGTTCGATAAACAGCGATTCATACACGTTAAACACCGCGTCCCGGGCGCCGTCGCGGGCCAGGGTGAAAATCGGCATGGTGGCCTGCACGACTTGCCCCACTTCGGCCTGGCGCGCAGTGATGATGCCGGGTGCTTCGGCTTGCAGGTTGCTGTAGCTCAGTTGTTCACGGGCGTTGGCCAGCTGTGCCTGCGCGGCATCCAGAGCACTCTTTGCACTCAATTGGGCGGCGTTGGCGGCGTCGTATTCGCTTTGGCTGGTGTAGCCTTTTGGAAGCAGTTTTTGCTGGCGAACAAACGCAGCGCGAGTCTGCACCACCTGGGCCTGTTGCGCGTTGACGCTGGCCTGGGCTGTCTGGACCTGGATTTTCAAGTCTTTGGGGTCGAGGCGGGCCAGCACCTGATTGGCCTGGATGTGGTCTCCCACATCGACCTTGCGCTCGATAATCTTGCCGCCTACCCGGAACGAAAGCTGGGTTTCGACCCGGGCCTGAATATCGCCGCTGAGCTGGATCGGTGGTGCAAATTCGCGGCTGCTGACCTGCTGCACATACACCCGAGGGGACAAAGGCTCTTGTGGGCCCTCTTTGCCGCACGCGGTCAGAAGCACCAAAAGGCTCAAGCCCAAAATACCTGTGTTTCGTGGACCCGCCATGCAAGCTCCTTTGCGTGATGCCAATTAACATTCGGATACGGTTGATAGCGTAGAACAGGGTTTACCGTCTGTGGGACTCTATGCGCCGTTTGGTTTCTTATTGCGGGAGCTAGCCTGCTCGCGAAGGTTGGTAACGATAGCGCGTGTTTACCGGGTAATCGCGGCACTTTGATGACCTTCGCGAGCAGGCTCGCTCCCACAGGTTTCTTTATCCCAATTCGAGGCGTTTTATGCTCACCACACTGGCCGTGGCCAACTACCGCTCGATCAACCAGTTGGTGATCCCGCTGGCCAGACTTAATCTGATTACCGGTCCCAATGGTAGTGGCAAATCGAATCTTTACCGCGCGCTGCGGTTATTGGCCGAAACCGCCCAGGGCGGAGTGGTCAATGCCCTGGCCCGCGAAGGTGGCCTGAGTTCAACATTCTGGGCCGGGCCAGAGGTGATTTCCCGGCGTATGAAACAGGGCGAAGTCGATATAAATGCCAGCGTCCATCAGGGGGCCAAGCGGCTGCGACTTGGGTTTGCCGGGGAGGATTTCAGCTACGCCATCGCCTTGGGCTTGCCGATACCGGGGCGTACGCAGTTCAACCTCGATCCGCAAATCAAGCACGAGAGTATCTGGGCGGGGCCTTTTTACCGGCCGGCCAGTGAGCTGGTGGAGCGCAAAGGGCCCATGGTCCGCGCTCGTGACGGGCGCAACTGGCAGGTGCTGGCACAGCACACGCCGTTGTTCGACAGCCTGTTTGATCAGGTCGGCAGCTTGCAGGCGTCGCCTGAAGTCTTGCCGTTACGCGAGTCCATCCGTGGCTGGCGCTTTTACGATCACTTTCGCACCGACCCCGACGCTCCTGTGCGTCAACCGCAGCTAGGCACACGCACGCCGGTGCTGCATCACGATGGCCGTGATCTGGCGGCAGCGTTGCAA
>JBILYW010000368.1:0-4405 GCA_044377555.1 Pseudomonas sp. | reverse complement strand
TTTATGCGCTTACCAGTCCAGATGAAGCCGGCTTTCAAAGTACCGTTCTTCGCCAGTCAGCGGATCGACAAAACGCAAGCTCCGGGCCAGCAGCTTTAGAGGGTTGGCATAGTCATCGACGGCGTCCTTGATCACGTCGGGATAGAACGGGTCATTGCAAATCCCCGCCCCCAGCGCCGCCATGTGGACTCGCAGCTGATGCTTTTTGCCCGTCACGGGGTACAGCGCGTAACGCCACAGATCACCGTTTTTCTCACACACATCGACCAGGGTTTCAGTGTTGCTGGCCCCCGGCCCTTCTTGCATGCGAAAAAACGGTTCGCCCTCCACCAAACGGCTTTTGTGCACCCGCGGCAGCTCCAGATCCGGCAAGGCCCGAGCAATGGCTTCGTAGCGTTTGTCGATCTTTCGCGTGGGGAATAACGACTGATACGCAGAACGACTGTCCGGGTTGGCAGAGAACAGCACCAGGCCTGCCGTGTGGCGATCGATCCTGTGCAGCGGCACCAGGTGCGGGTTATCCAGGGTCCGGATCAGGCGCCGCAACAGCGTTTGCTCAACGTACTCGCCCGCCGGGGTCACCGGCAGGAAGTGCGGTTTGTCCGCCACCACCAGATGCTCATCCGCATACAGGATGGTCTCCTGCACCGGGATCGGCGTTTCGTTGGGCACTTCACGAAAGTAGTGAATGCGCAGGCCTTCCTTGTACGCCAGCTGCAGGCTGATCGGAACGCCATTGGCGTCCAGCACCCGGCCACGGGCGATGCGGTCGAGCCACTGTTCGCGGCTGATGGCGCGAAAGTGCTCACACAGACAATCGAGCACCGTCAGCCACGTGCCCGGCGGCAGGTACAAAGTGCTGGCTTGATGCTCGGCGGCGTTAAAAGGCTGGGGCGACATAGAAAACTCGGGGGATAAAGGCAGCAGGCGATTATCGCGCAAAGGCATAGGGTCTGTTGACGTTTTGTTGTGAGCCGCGTCGCTGGGTCAAATTTTGCCAGGCAAAGCGAAGGGCGAAGGGAATGGTTGTTCCCTTCTCAAGCCCAGCAACGCAGCCTGGCGAAATTTGACACGCGACCCGAAGGGCCGATAGCCCATGTGGCGCAGGGCGGCGTTGCTCGCAGCTTATTTAGAACAACTAAACCACGCTGCTCGCGCCTTGCCCTGCACCAGATGGACTATCGGCGCGACCACAACGAAACGTCAACAGCCCCTAGGGTTTATCCGAGAAAGTTCACCACCTGCTCAGTATCAAACGGCCAGTCCAGTTCCGCGCCCGTATCGACACGGCGCAGTGCGGGAATACGCAAACCGTAGGTTTCAAACATCGATTCGCTGTCGGCAATATCGACCAGCTCAACCATCAGCCCATGCTCGACCAGCGGCATCAGAACCGCCTCGGCCAATTCACACAGGTGGCAACCCAGGGTGCCGAACAGTTGACATTCGGGAGGCATGATTAACGACCTAAGTAATAAAGTGTTCATCTTAAGAGCCTTGCCCCGTGACGTCGACCCGCAGCGGGCACCGCCAGTCAATTGCGCAAACCTGAATTCAATCGCTCTATTGCGCTGCTTGCGACTACGCTTGACCCACATCAGCGACCGCGCGTCACAAATGCCGGATGCTCGCGACTTTTTCACTTGATCTGACCAGGAAGACTTTTGTGTTTGCCAATTTGTTAATCATCCTTGCCTCGTCATTGGTGGTAATCGCTCTGTTCCGGCGCCTGAAATTACCGCCGGTGCTGGGCTATTTGTGTGTCGGCCTGCTGGTGGGCCCGACCGCCCTGGACTGGATCAACGACAGCCCGAACCTGCCTGACCTTGCTGAACTGGGGGTCGTATTCTTGCTGTTTTCCCTGGGGCTGGAATTCTCGCTGCCCAAGATGCTCAAGCTGCGCCGGGTGGTGTTTGGCCTCGGAAGCCTGCAGGTGCTGGGCTGTGGCGCCGCACTGGGCGGTTTGCTGTATGCATTCGGGATGAGCGCCAACGGCGCATTCTTGCTCGGTGCGGGGCTTGCCCTGTCGTCCACCGCGATCGTCAGCAAAGAGCTCACCAGCCTGGGTGAGATCTTCAGCCGACACGGCCAGAACGCCATCGGCGTGCTGCTCTTCCAGGACGTTGTCGCGGTGCTGTTGCTCACCCTGGTGCCAGTGTTCTCAGGCACCAGCGATCAGGCCTGGTACTGGGCCTTGCCGATCACCCTGGGCAAGACGGTCATCCTGTTTTTCGGGCTGCTGTTTGCCAGCCGTTTCCTGCTGCCACGCCTGTTCCACGAAGTGGCCGCGTCACGCTCCGCCGAGCTGTTCGTTCTGCTGGCCCTGGTGATCGTACTGCTCACCGCCTGGCTTACCCATCTGCTCGGCCTGTCGCCCGCGCTGGGCGCCTTTTTGGCGGGGATGCTGCTGGGTGAGAGCCACTACCGGCACCAGATCGAGGCTGATATCCGGCCATTCCGCGACATCCTGCTGGGCCTGTTTTTCGTCAGCATCGGCATGCTGATTGACCTCCAGCTGTTCGTTCACGATGGCTTCCTGATTCTGGGCCTGACCCTGGCCCTGATGTTGATCAAAGGCGCCATCGTCGCGCTCCTGGTCAAACTGCGCGGCAGCGACGGTGAAACCGCCTGGCGCAGCGGTCTGGCCCTGGCCCAGGGCGGGGAGTTCTGCTTTGCCCTGATGGCGCAAATGCAGCTCAACTCGTTGATCCCGCCTGAAATGGCCGGTTACCTGCTGGCGGCCACCTTTTGTTCGATGGTGCTGACACCCCTGCTGTTGCGGGCCGCGCCGAAAATCGCCGCGAGCCTGCACCGCCAGTCATATGAAGAGGCCGAACTGGAAGAAATCACCGCACAAAATGCCGAATTGCATGGCCACGTGGTGATGTGTGGCTATGGCCGCGTCGGCCAGTCCATCGGCCGTTTTCTGCGCCACGAAAATAAAGAATTTGTCGCCCTGGACTATGACCCCGACCGCATCCAGGAAGCGGCAAAAGAGGAGAACAACGTGCATTACGGTGACGCCCGCCGCGGTGATTTGCTGCGCGCCGTCGGCCTGGATCGTGCGCGACTGCTGGTGATTGCCGTAGACAACACCGAAGTCGCCATGCGGGTGCTAGAAGAGGCACGTCTGATTACCATCGAGGTTCCCATCCTGGTCAGAACCCGCGATGACAGCCAGCTCGCAGAGCTCAAGGCCGCGGGTGCGACAGAAGTGGTGCCCGAACTGCTGGAGTCGAGCCTCATGCTCGCTTCACACGCGCTGATCATGCTTGGGCTGCCAGACAAACTCGTGCAACGCCGGGTGGATGAAGTGCGCCATGATCGCTATCACTTGCTCGAAGGCTGCTTTGAGACTGAAGATCCGCGTGATGCATCAACCTCCCGCGAAAGCGATTGAGTTAAGGTAAGGTTTTATACCTGTTGGCTACGGATACCTCTGAGACCTGTAGCCAACCTGCTCAAGCAATGTCACAGAATCTGAGTGAACCTTCGCCGAAGGCCTACACTCGAATCTTCAACAAGCCACTAACGGAGTTAATCATGGCCCGCAAAACAGCAAAGAATGCTCAAGAAATACTGATGGCCGATTTCCAGGCTCTGGTGCTCGACACCGAAAAGCTGCTGGAGCACACAGCCTCGCTGGCCGGAGATCAGGTTGAGGAGCTGCGCGCCCAGATCAAGGACAGCCTGTTTAAAGCCCGCGAAACACTGGAAGAAACCAAGGGCACTTTGCAGGACCGTGGCCAGGCTGCCGTGGTGGCTACTGAAGATTACGTTCAGGCAAATCCTTGGCAGTCCGTGGGTATCGCGGCTGGTGTGGGTTTTTTGATTGGCCTGCTGGCAACTCGGCGCTGATATGACAGACGAATCCGGTTCCCCCCGTTCTTCACCGCGGCGCCTGGGTGCCGCATTCCTGGGTCTGTTGCACAGCCACGTCGAACTGCTGGGCATCGAACTGCAAGAGCAGAAGGCACGCACTGTCAGCCTGCTGTTGTTTGCCGGGTTGGCACTGGTGTTCGCGCTGTTGCTGCTGATCGGGCTATCGGCGCTGGTGCTGATTTTGCTCTGGGACAGTTACCGCCTGAGCGGCATTCTCGGGCTTTGCCTGTTTTATACGCTGGCCGCTATTTTCTGCGGGCTGCGTCTTAAAGCCGCGGTGTTCGATGAGTCCTCTCCTTTCAACGCCACGCTCGAAGAGCTGGCCAAAGACCGCGAGCGTTTGCTGCCATGAACCTGCCTGAAATGCCAAAAAATGCCTCACGCCAGGAACTGCGTAAAACGTTGATTCGTTTACGCATGGAAATGCACCGCCAGGAGATTCGTCACGAATCGCAACAGTTGCTGCAACCGCTGCAAAAAATGCGCGGCATGACCAGCAACTGGCAAGAAAACCTGGGCATCA
>JBILYW010000367.1:0-4441 GCA_044377555.1 Pseudomonas sp. | reverse complement strand
CGCCCAGTACCACCGCGTAGGTGGTCAGTGCTTCGCCATTGCCTTTGGCCATGTCTTCGGACAGTTCGTTGATCATGCCATTCATGGCAATCCACGATTTGCCGCCGTAGGTCAGGGCGTCCTTGGTGGTACAGCCGTTGGTGCCGGAGGTCATGCCGAAGGTGGCGTTACCGGACGTACCGTTGGTAGTGGATGCCAGGAAGTGGGCCGGTGTGCCGCGCTGGCCTTCAAACAGCATGTTGCCCCAACCGCAGTTGGGGCCACCTGGTGCTTGCGCCATGGCGTTGAGGGAAACAACAGTAAAGAGAGTACCGAGAAGAATCCGTTTCATAAGCTTTGTTCTCTATATGTGTGCAACCAATGGACAAGGGTTTCTGGCCCTGAAGCGCCAGTACGGGCCAGTTATGCCTTCCAGCCGCGTAACAGCTTGGAGTCTAGGCACTATCGGCAGGTTCCGTGACTTTTTGTAAAACAATCGTTGATGGAGGGCCTTTTTAGCCCGTAAACATTGAGGGACGGGTTTTCCCGTGTTGTACGTCTTGCCAGTGATGTACAGCCAGCGCCAGAATGCTGCCATCTGCCCCGCCCGATGTAAGGAAGCCCGATGCCTGATTCTGTTGCCACCAGCTTGCGTCTAGCGCCCGACGCGCTAACCCGTCCTTTTTCTGCTGAACAGTTCAGCTTCTCGACCACCAATGATTTAGAACCCTTTCGCGGCATTCTCGGCCAGGAGCGTGCGGTCGAAGCCTTGCAGTTTGGTGTGGCCATGCCACGTCCGGGTTACAACGTATTTGTGATGGGCGAGCCGGGTACGGGTCGCTTCTCGTTCGTCAAACGCTACCTCAAGGCTGAGGGCAAGCGCCTGAAGTCGCCGAGCGACTGGGTGTATGTCAATAATTTTGATGAGCCCCGTGAGCCCCGCGCCCTGGAGTTGCCTTCGAGTTCCGCTGGCGCGTTTATTGGCGACATCAATCATTTGATCGACAACCTGCTGGCGACTTTTCCGGCGGTGTTCGAGCACCCGACGTACCAGCAGCGCAAAAGCGCCATCGACCGTGGGTTCAACCAGCGCTACGACCGTGCACTGGATGTGATCGAGCGCCTGGCGCTGGAAAAAGGCGTTGCGCTGTACCGTGACAGCAGCAACGTGGCCTTCACCCCGATGAGCGATGGCAAGGCGCTGGATGAGGCCGAGTTTTCGCAGTTGCCCGAGGAAGAGCGCGAGCGTTTTCACGAAGATATTTCCGGGCTCGAAGAGCGCCTGAACGAAGAGTTGGCGAGCCTGCCGCAGTGGAAGCGCGAGTCGAACAATCTGCTGCGTCAGTTGAACGAAGAAACCATCACCCTGGCCTTGCAGCCGTTGCTGTCGCCGTTATCGCAGAAGTACGCCGAAAATGGCGCGGTTTGCGGCTATTTGCAGGCCATGCAGGTGTACTTGCTCAAAACCGTGGTCGAGCAACTGGTCGACGACAGCAAAACCGACGCCCAGGCGCGCAAATTGCTCGAAGAGCAGTACCTGCCGAGCCTGGTGGTGGGCCAGCCCATGAGCGGCGGCGCACCGGTGGTGTTTGAGCCGCACCCGACCTACGACAATCTGTTTGGCCGTATTGAATACAGCACCGACCAGGGCGCGCTGTACACCACGTACCGCCAGCTACGGCCCGGCGCGTTGCACCGTGCCAATGGCGGCTTCCTGATTCTCGAAGCCGAGAAGATGCTCAGTGAGCCGTTTGTGTGGGATGCCCTCAAGCGCGCCCTGCAATCGCGCAAACTGAAAATGGAGTCGCCGCTGGGCGAGATGGGCCGTCTGGCGACCATCACCCTCAACCCGCAAGTCATCCCCTTGCAGGTCAAGGTGGTCATCATTGGTGCTCGCCAGCTCTATTACACGCTGCAGGACCTCGATCCGGACTTCCAGGAGATGTTCCGGGTGCTGGTGGATTTCGATGAAGACATCCCGATGGTCGATGAGAGCCTGGAGCAATTTGCCCAGTTGCTGACCACCCGCACCTCGGAGGAGGGAATGGCGCCGCTGACCGCCGGTGCGGTGGCGCGTCTGGCGACCTACAGCGCGCGCTTGGCCGAGCATCAGGAGCGTTTGTCCGCGCGCATTGGCGATCTGTTCCAGCTGGTCAGCGAAGCAGATTTCATTCGCCATCTGGCCGGCGACGAAATGACCGACGCCGGGCATATCGAACGTGCGCTCAAGGCCAAGGCCACCCGCACCGGGCGTGTGTCGGCACGGATTCTGGATGACATGCTGGCGGGGATCATTCTGATCGACACCGATGGCGCGGCGGTCGGCAAGTGCAACGGCCTGACGGTGCTCGAAGTCGGCGACTCGGCCTTTGGTGTGCCAGCGCGGATTTCCGCCACGGTGTACCCGGGGGGCAGCGGCATTGTCGACATCGAACGCGAGGTTAACCTGGGCCAGCCGATTCACTCCAAAGGCGTGATGATCCTGACCGGGTACCTGGGCAGCCGTTACGCCCAGGAATTCCCGCTGGCGATTTCGGCCAGTATCGCGCTGGAACAATCCTACGGTTACGTCGATGGCGACAGTGCGTCGCTGGGCGAGGCGTGTACGTTGATTTCCGCACTGTCCAAAACGCCGCTCAAGCAATGTTTCGCCATCACCGGTTCCATCAACCAGTTTGGTGAAGTGCAGGCGGTGGGCGGGGTTAACGAGAAGATCGAAGGCTTCTTCCGGTTGTGTGAGGCGCGAGGTCTTACAGGCGATCAGGGCGCGATCATTCCGCAGGCCAACGTGGCGACCTTGATGCTGGATGAAAAGGTGCTGCAGGCCGTGCGCGAGGGCAAGTTCCACGTGTACGCGGTGCGTCAGGCCGATGAGGCGCTGAGTTTGCTGGTGGGCGAGCCCGCCGGTGAGCCGGACGAGCAAGGCCAGTTCCCGGAAGGCAGCGTCAATGCCCGCGTGGTTGAGCGGTTGCGGGTGATTGCCGAGATGATCAGCGACGACGACCTCAAGGAAGCCGAAAAGGAGTTGCTGGCTGAAGTCCTGTCAGCGACGAAACCGGCCTAAATCCCTCTACTGTGGGAGCGGGCTTGCTCGCGATGCAAACGACGCGGTGTATCTGTCACACCCCGTCGATCCATTCGCGAGCAAGCCCGCTCCCACAAATCACCGATGCCAGTCGATCGAGCCGTTGGTCATTGGCGACTTTTCTTATGCGTTTTTTCTTCTATTCTCAGGGCATGGACTCCACTGTCGTCACCGGACGATGCAGCCCGTTGTGTGCGGCTGAAGACAGAATTTAACGAGGGTCGCCGCCATGTCGCGCAACCTTTGCCTTACTCGAGACTGCTTGGGCCTGGTGACCCGTATCGAATGCAGTATTCGACCGCTGGCAGGCAACACCGGGATGTGGACGCTGCTCTTTGCTGCCGGCCTGGCAGGTGAACAGCCCACGACCATCAGGGCGCAAGGCCCGTTCCCCGGCCCGTTCGTGGCCGAAACCATTCTTGAATCAATCGTCGAAAGCCTGACGCTGCATGGCTATCAGCTCGCGGACGACCCGCAGATCTGGTGCCTGCATGTGCAGGCCCAGTTACGTCAGATCAATGGCGGGCGCTGTCATGCTTCCCGCTAAGCGGCGGTTCTATTGCGAAGTGCTGGCTTCCGGGGCTTTTTCGAGCTTGACCTCAAACCCGTATTCAACGGGGTTCAGCGCAGTGCGGGCATAGCTTTCAAGCTGGGTTGGCTGCCCATAAAAGTAATGCACGTCGAACAAGGTCGGGCCATCGGGTTCGGCGCTATGGCTGACGGCTACGACTTCCTTCAGATAATTGCCCGTGTCGTCTTTGGCGTAAAAGCGCCAGGCCTCGGACGGGAATGCCTTTTGATCCACGACCAGCGCGTTGCCTTTGAGCTCAAGGCCTTTGGGCAGGTGGGCGACGTCCAGAACCTGCTTGTCGATGTCGGCAATAAACAGGGGGATCGAGCCCACCGCATAAGCCGGGGTTTCGGGGAACAGATTCAGGTCATAGGTGATGACACCCGCGTGGGGGTCGACATCGAACGCTTCGGTGGGCAGCTCCACAGGTTCGCTGCGCTTGCCCGTCTCGTCTTCGGCAAAGAAGGTAACCGGCGCGTCAGAATGGTCGGGGAGCGCGCCAAGCATTTCGTCGTTGAAGGTGGCAGGGTGGCTGAATTCAAGGGTTGCGGCGCTGGCGTCGTCCACGGACTGGCTGATGACCACGCTTTTTTCCAGTTGCCCGGGGTCCAGGTTGGCGCCCTTGAGGTAGTTGGCGGCCTTATCGTCATAGACCACTACGCTGAGCGGGAGGGGCTGGATTTCTTTGCCCACAACGTTTTTGTCGAGCTTGCGCACAGGCAGGTCGAGCGCCTTGCGGGTGATGTTGGCGGTGGAAAAGTCGAGCACGTTGATGTCGATATTTTCGACCGTGCCGTTGAAGTACA
>JBILYW010000366.1:0-4443 GCA_044377555.1 Pseudomonas sp. | reverse complement strand
CGCACGGCCTCGGTGACTTGCAGCACCAGGCGAATGCGGTTTTCGAAGGAGCCACCGTAGTGGTCGCGGCGCTGGTTGCTCAGTGGCGACAGGAATTGATGCAGCAAGTAGCCGTGGGCGGCGTGAACTTCAACCACCGAAAAACCGGCTTCCAGCGCCCGCACGGCGGAGGCGACAAAGGCCTGGATAACGGCATTGATCCCGGCCTCGTCCAGTTGCAACGGAGCGGTGTGCTGCGGATCGAAGGCGATCGGTGACGGACCGACAGGCACCCAGCCGCCCTCCTCCACGCTGACGCTGCCATGCTTGCCCAGCCAGGGGCGATGGGTACTGGCCTTGCGCCCGGCATGCGCGAGCTGAATACCGGCCACAGCCCCTTGGGCCCTGATAAAGCGGGTGATGCGTTGCAGGGGCTCGATCTGCTCGTCGTTCCACAAGCCCAGGTCCTGGGCCGTGATGCGCCCATCGGGGGTGACAGCAGTGGCTTCGGTAAAAATCAGACCGGCGCCGCCAACGGCACGGCTGCCCAGATGTACCAGATGCCAGTCATTGGCCAGTCCATCAACACTTGAGTACTGGCACATCGGCGAGACCGCAATGCGGTTAAGAAGGGTCAGTTGGCGCAGGGTATAGGGTTCGAGCAACAGACTCATGGGTCACCTCTAATTCCAGTGGGCAGGCTCCAAGTACTTCTAGAGCCTAGTCGACAACACTGGATGAGGGGGAGTTCAAATCGCACGGGGGGCGCGGCAAACTTCCTACTGGCGCAACTCGACTCTGCTGGGAGCGGGCTTGCTCGCGATTCAGGCACCGCGGTGAATCAGATACACCGCGGTGCCTGAATCGCGAGCAAGCCCCCTCCCACACATCATTGGCTGCTAATCACTGACCTGTGCAGCGACACAAAGCCCCCACAAAAATGAGTTGAACCTAGCGCGGCTCGATATGGGCAATCATCAGTTGCACCGTTTCGTTGCCGCGAAATTCGTTGAGGTCGAGTTTGTAGGCCAGCTCGACCCAGCGAATGGTCGGGTTCGGCCACACTTCGCGGTCAATACCGAAGGCGATACCGTCAAGCTTGACGCTGCCGCACTCGGTTTTGAGCACTACTTTCAAATGCCGCTCACCCACAATGCGTTGCTCGACCAGCTGGAACACCCCGTGAAACAACGGCTCAGGGAAGTGCTGCCCCCAGGGCCCGGCATTACGCAGGGCCCGCGCCAGTTCCAGGTGGAATTCCTCTACCGCCAGGCTGCCGTCTGACAACAAACGTCCGGTCAGGTCTTCTTCACGCAGTTGACGTCGGACTTCAGCGTCAAATGCCTGGGAAAACACTGCAAAGTTGGCCTCGGGCAAGGTCAAGCCTGCGGCCATGGCATGGCCACCGTATTTGCTGATCAACTCCGGGTGCTGAGCGGCCACCACGCTGAGCGCGTCACGGATGTGAAAGCCCGGCACCGAGCGCCCGGAACCTTTGAGCATGCCGTCACCCGCGTCGGCAAACGCAAACGTGGGGCGGAAATATCGTTCCTTGAGACGCGAGGCCAGAATCCCGATCACCCCCTGGTGCCACTCGGGGTCGAACAGGCACAAGCCGAACGGCATGCTATCGATCGCCAGATCCTTGAGCTGGGCCAGCGCCTCACGCTGCATGCCCTGCTCAATGGATTTGCGGTCCTGGTTCATCTCGTCCAGCTGGACCGCCATTTCCCGCGCCGCATTGTCGTCATCGGTGAGCAGGCATTCGATACCCAGGCTCATGTCGTCCAGGCGCCCGGCAGCGTTCAAACGTGGCCCCAGAATAAAACCCAGGTCGGTCGAAGTGATTTTTGAGTGGTCGCGCTTGGCCACTTCCAGAATCGCCTTGAGCCCCGGACGCGCACGCCCGGCTCGAATTCGCTCAAGCCCCTGATGCACCAGAATCCGGTTATTGGCATCCAGCGGCACGACGTCGGCCACACTGCCCAACGCCACCAGGTCCAGCAGCTCGGCAATATTGGGCGCCTTGCTGTCCTGATACCAGCCCAGGCTATTCAACCGCGCCCGCAAGGCGATCAGTACATAAAAGATCACCCCCACCCCGGCCAGCGCCTTGCTCGGAAACTCGCAGCCGGGCTGGTTGGGATTGACGATGGCATCCGCCGCCGGCAGTTCGTTGCCCGGCAGGTGGTGGTCGGTCACCAGAACGCTCAAGCCGGCCTTTTTCGCTGCGGCTACGCCTTCGATGCTGGAGATTCCGTTGTCGACCGTGATCAGCAACTGCGGGGTGCGGGTCAGCGCGACTTCGACGATTTCCGGAGTCAGGCCGTAGCCGTATTCGAAGCGGTTGGGCACCAGGTAATCAACATGGGCCGCACCCAGCAAGCGCAGACCGAGCATGCCGACCGTGCTGGCCGTGGCGCCATCGGCGTCAAAATCGCCGACGATCAGGATGCGCTGGCGCTGTTCAAGCGCCACCACCAACAAATCCACGGCGTCATCGATGCCCTTGAGTTGCTGATACGGGATCAGCCGCGCCAGGCTCTTGTCCAGCTCAGCTTGGGACTGAACCCCCCGTGCCGCGTAAAGGCGCGTCAGCAGGGTCGGCATTTCGCCCAAAAAAGGCAGGGTTTCAGGCAGTGGACGAGGTTCGATGCGCATAAGCGGGTGAGGAGCTCTTGATCGTATTGAATGGGTGTTGATTAACCGCGTTCGCCTTGCAGCCACTGCAGTTGAACTTCGTGCTGGCCGCGATCGTCGGTCACGAAGATCGTGCCTTCGCTGATCATCACGTCCCACTTGATTACACGGGGCATGTCTTTGGCCAGGACTTCAAGAATCTCTTGTGGCACGGCGGCAATGTTGACGTTTTTCAGGTTCTTGATCGCAGGGATCACCTTGCCTTCCCACACACGCAGGCTGCCATAGGCCAGCAAGCTGGTGCGCTCGGTACGGCGCGAGCACCAGGTCAGGCGGTCGGAGTCCGGCTGGCCGACTTCGATCCAGTGCAGTACACGGTCGTCCAGGCTTTTTTCCCACAGGGCTGGCTCGTCTACATCAGACAGACCACGACCAAAAGACAGCTGCTCGTTATACCAAAAGGCGTAGGCCAGAAGGCGCACGGTCATGCGTTCTTCGGTCTCCGAAGGGTGACGGGCGATGGTCTGCTTGACGCTTTCATAGACCCCGCGATCGAGATCGGTAAGGTTGAGTTCAAACTTGTAGGTCGTGGACGGCTGTGCCATGAACGGGCTTCTTGATACGGAGAAAGGCGGCAAGTCTAACCGATACACCGTCATTGAACGAATCGGCCAGCTTCTTGCCAGCGGCCAGCTATGTTAAAAGGCTGTACTCGCTCGCCCCCTGGACAAGGATTCCACATGCCACTCGCCACCAAACCCCTTTCGGGCCTCAAAGTCGTCGAATTGGGCACCTTGATCGCAGGACCTTTTGCATCGCGCATCTGCGCCGAGTTTGGCGCTCAGGTCATCAAGGTCGAGTCCCCGGATGGCGGGGACCCCTTGCGCAAATGGCGCAAGCTCTATGAAGGCACGTCGCTGTGGTGGTTCGTCCAGGCGCGCAACAAAAAATCCCTGACCCTGAACCTCAAGCATCCTGATGGCCTGAACATCCTCAAGGCGCTACTGGCAGACGCCGACATCCTGATCGAAAACTTCCGACCCGGCGTGCTGGAAAAACTCGGGCTGGGCTGGGATGTACTGCATGCCCTGAACCCCAAGCTGGTGATGGTCCGCCTGTCGGGTTTTGGCCAGACCGGGCCGATGAAAGACCAGCCGGGGTTTGGCGCGGTCGGCGAGTCCATGGGCGGGCTGCGTTATATCACCGGCTTTGAAGATCGCCCGCCGGTGCGCACCGGAATATCGATTGGCGACTCGATTGCCGCGCTGTGGGGCGTGATTGGCGCACTGATGGCTTTGCGTCATCGCGAGGTCAACGGCGGGTTGGGCCAGGTGGTGGACGTGGCGCTCTACGAGGCCATTTTTGCCATGATGGAAAGCATGGTGCCGGAATTCGATGTCTTCGGTTTCATTCGTGAACGCACTGGCAACATCATGCCGGGCATTACGCCCTCTTCGATTCATACCAGCCTGGACGGCAAACACGTGCAGATCGGCGCCAATGGCGACGCCATCTTCAAGCGTTTCATGCAAATCATCGGCCGTGACGATCTGGCGAACGACCCGGAGCTTGCCAGCAATGACGGCCGTGACGCCCGTCGTGATGAGCTCTACGGCGTGATTGACCGCTGGGTCGGCTCCTTGGCGCTTGAGACGGTGCTTGAACAGCTGACTACGGCGCAAGTACCTGCCAGCCGTATCTTCTCGGCAGAAGACATGTTCACTGACCCGCAGTTTCTGGCCCGTGAGATGTTCCTGCACGCCAAACTGCCTGACGGTAAAGACTTCAAAATGCCCGGCATCGTCCCGAGACTGTCCGATACTC
>JBILYW010000023.1:0-13191 GCA_044377555.1 Pseudomonas sp. | reverse complement strand
TATCGTGGGATTGAATCTGCATGGCATGACGTCCTCGTGTTCCTGCTCGGGCATGCCGGGCAAGTTCAGTGCTTGTTATTGTCAGCGCACCCTAGCAGTGGCCAAAAAGCTGCGCAAGGCGTGGATGGACTAGCCTGGGCATGTTGTCGTACAACTGCTTGAGCTATGATGCGGCCTCATTCGCCAACAGAAGTAAGGCACTTGATGGACAACCCGAACGTCCAACCCCGCGGCCGTCGCAAGCATCGCAGCCTGGCCGAGGATCTGGTCACTGAACTTTCCCGGCGCATTCATGAGGGGGAGCTTGCGTGTGCGGCAAAGCTGCCGACCGAGTCTCAAGTCATGGAGGAACACGGTGTCAGCCGCACGGTGGTGCGCGAGGCAATTTCCCGTTTGCAGGCTGCCGGGCTTGTGGAAACGCGTCACGGTATTGGCACTTTTGTACGGGATATCCCGAGCGCCAGCGGCTTTCATATCGACCCGGCCAGCGTTGTCACCTTGCATGACGTGCTGGCGGTGCTGGAGTTACGCATCAGCCTGGAAGTGGAGGCCGCCGGCCTGGCCTGCGCGCGGCGCACGGATCAACAACTGCAGCTGATGCGCGATTCGCTTGATGCCCTGAACTCCAATGCGGTCAGTGTCGACTATGCGGTGTCTGCGGACTTCCAGTTTCACCAGCAGATCGCGTTGGCCACGGGAAATCGCTATTTCACGGATATCATGTTGCATCTTGGACTCAGCATCATCCCGCGCACGCGGTTGCACTCCACACGCCTGACCAGTAACGCCGAACCTTA
Source organism: Pseudomonas sp. (assembly GCA_044377555.1). GTDB lineage: Bacteria > Pseudomonadota > Gammaproteobacteria > Pseudomonadales > Pseudomonadaceae > Aquipseudomonas. Next base: position 12,394 of record JBILYW010000023.1, on the reverse strand, counting down.
TCTGGAGCGATTGAGCCGCGAGCATGAGGACATTTACCAGGCGATCGCCCGACGCGACGCCGAGTCCGCGCGCGCGGCCATGCGGCTGCACTTGTCCAACAGCCGCGAGCGTATGCGCAAGTCCTATGAGACGGTGCTCAACGTATGAAAGTCAGCCCTCGCCGAACGGCCCGGCGGCCGTAAAGGCGCCGCCTTGAAACAGGCTGTCGGGGTCGTTGGCCGCAGGTTTGGGTTGTTGCTCCAGGTGGGTGCGAAAAGGTTCCGAACTGTCCTGGGGCGCAAAGCCCAGGTGCGCGACGTGGCGGTTGCTCCACCACAGATCGCGGTTCGCGGACACACCATAGACCACGCTATGTCCGACATCTGGGGCCAACAGCGCACGCTCTACCAGATGTTCCAGGTCAGGGTAACTCAGCCAGGTCGAAAGCATTCTCGGATTGCGTGGCGTCGCAAACGAAGAGCCGATTCGCAGGCTCACCGTCTCGATGCCATAGCGGTGCAGGTAGAACGTCGCCAGGTCTTCGCCGTATGACTTGGACAGCGCGTAATAGCCATCGGGACGCCGCTGTGAGTGAGCATCCAGTTGTGCATCCTGAGCATAGAAACCGGTGACGTGGTTGGAGCTGGCAAAGACGATCCGTTTGACCCCGTGGATGCGTGCAGCTTCATAAATATGGAAGGTGCCACGAATATTGGCCTCGAGAATTTCTTCGAAAGGGCGCTCAACCGATATCCCTCCCAGGTGGACGATGCAGTCCACATCCTTGACCAGCGCCGCAACCCCGGCCTTGTCTGCCAGGTTGCAGGTGATCACTTCTTCATATTCGCCGCGTCCGGGCGTCATCGGGCTGATGTCCGAGGCGCGGACGATTGCGGCGTGAGCCCGCAGGGTGTCTCTGAGTATCTTGCCCAGGCCACCGGCGGCGCCCGTCAGCAGTATGCGATTGAAGGGTTTGTGCGAAAGCGGTTGTGTGGTCATGGTCATGTCATCCATTGAGCTGTAGTCGGGTATCGGTGCAAGCCATGCCCGGCGCACGATGCGCGTACGCCAGGCAGGTCGGGCGTTACATGAAGTTGTACTGGACCCCAAGACGCCAGCGGGCCTGACGGTCGTCGGAGGTGGAGCTGACCTTGACGTCGCCGACCTCCATGAACGGGGCCCATTCCTTGGTGAGCTTGTACTTGATGATCAGGTTCTGTTCGTAATCGCTCTTCTTGTTGTCGTAGCGGATGTAGTTGGTCTTGAAATAGATGGCCTGGTATTCAAAAGCCCACTTGCTGGCCGGGGTGTAGCCCAACCATCCTTCCAGGCGGTGGGTGTCCTGGTCGTCCTTGATGTTGTCGGGCATGTCGCTATTGATCTGGTCACGGTCCAGTTTTTTCATGTCCAGGCGATAGCGCGTGGCGACGTAGAAGGTGTCGTTGATTTTGTAGTTGTACTTGAGGCCGAACTTGTAGGCGGTCGAGTCCTTGGAACTGTCCATCTGAAAGGCCGGCGTCAGCGTCGACTGCGGGCTCAATTTGTAGTTGTAGCTGACGGTGAACTCATGACCGTTGTTGACCATGTTGTCGTAGGCGACATCTTCGCGATCACCTGCCGTGCGGTATTTCATCTCTGCTTCAAAGCCCAGGCCACTGTCCATGCGGTAGTTGAGCTTGATCCTGTCTGCGTGGGCGCTGTCTTCCTCAGTCATCTGGTGGCGGTAATTGATGCTGGCGGAATCGGCACTGACGCAGAAGGGCAGGCACAGGGTCGCGACGGTCACGAGCGTACGTAGAGGGTTGTTCATACGGCCTTCTTTTATTGTTTTTGTGGGGTTCGTTTGAGGCGGACTGCTGGCAGCCGGGTGTTACGTATGGATCTCATTTTGCGCGCTGAGATACGTTATCGTACGACATGGTGTCAGTCTATGGCTTACAGGTGGTTTTGAAACATCCAGTTACATATATGATTGGATCTCGCCGTGGTTGCGAGTGATTGGTTATTGCTTGGTTGTTCTTAAATTCCCCGAAAACAGGGGTCTTCGTGTGTTATTCAGGAGGGGTTTGATGTTTCTAGGGATGTTTATCAGTGTCTTTTCAATCGTTGTACGATGACTTATGATCGTTTCAGCAGGCGAATGCTCTGATACACATCCAATAAAAAGGCGAAAAACGTCCATGAGAATTACCGCAGTCAACGTCCAGGTTTTTTCCTACCCAACTCGCCGCGCAGTGGACAGCGCCGGTCATGCCCATCCCGGCGATGTCGCCCAGGCCCAAATGGCGCTGCTCCGTATCCAGACCGAAGACGGCAATGAGGGGTATGCCTTCGGTGCTCCCGAGTTGATCAGGCCGTATGTACTCGATGGCTTTGTGCGCAAAGTGCTGGTGGGGCAAAACGCTTTTGATCGCGAAAAAATCTGGCATGAGCTGGCGCACTGGCAACGTGGCAGCGCGAGCCAATTGACCGACCGTGCATTGGCTTTGGTAGAGCAGGCGTTGTGGGATTGGGCTGGGCGCAAGCTGGGCGTGCCGGTGCACAAACTCATTGGCGGTTTCCGCGACAAAGTGCCTGCGTACGGGTCAACCATGTGCGGTGATGAGTTGCCTGGTGGTCTGGCGACACCAGAAGATTACGGGCGTTTTGCGCAGACTCTGGTCGAGCGCGGCTACAAGGCGATCAAGCTGCATACCTGGATGCCGCCAGTGTCTTTTGCGCCCAGCCCGAGCATGGATGTAAAAGCCTGTGCCGCCGTGCGCGAGGCTGTCGGGCCGGACGTCGCCCTGATGCTCGACGGGTATCACTGGTACAGCCGCACAGATGCGCTGTATATCGGTCGCCAATTGGAAAAACTCGACTTCGCCTGGTTTGAAGAACCGATGATGGAAGACTCCGCCGAGTCTTACGCCTGGCTGGCGGGGCAGCTGGATATTCCGGTGTTGGGTCCGGAAAGCCTGAGTGGCAAACACCTCAGCCGGGCCAGTTGGGTCAAGAACGATGTGTGCGACATTTTGCGCGCAGGGGTAGCAGGGGTCGGCGGTATTGGGCCGTGCCTGAAGGTCGCGCACATGGCGGAGTCCTTCGGCATGGATTGCGAGATCCACGGTAACGGTGCCGCCAACCTGGCGGTGGTGGGGGCAATCAAGAATTGCACCTGGTATGAGCGAGGGCTGCTGCACCCGTATCTGGATTACGACGAAGTGCCCGCATATCTCAAGCGCCTGGTCGATCCGATGGACAGCGACGGCTTTGTTCACCTCTGCGATTTGCCGGGGCTGGGCGAAGACATCGATTTCGATTTCATCGAGACCAACACACTCAAAAGCTTCTGATGTGTACGCGGACTGCCCGGTTGATGCCGGGCAGCCCGAGCGCCCTATAACTATAAGAAAGGCACTCTCACCATGAGCATTTCCCCTTTGCTTTGGGCGCGGGTATTGGCGATGGCCCTGGCGGTCACCGCTGTACCTGCGGCTTATGCCAAGACCCCGGCCGACCAGCTGATTGTCGGTATGAGCATGATCAACCTGCTGTCCCTGGACCCGGCGGCCGCCACCGGCCTGGATGTGTCGGAGATTAATGCCAACCTGTACGACATGCTGCTGGTGCAGGATGTGGCACAGCCGGATCGCCTGCTGTCCGCGCTGGCTGAGCGCTGGCAGATCAGCGATGACCGTAGGACCCTGACCTTCAACCTGCGTTCCGATGTGAAGTTCCAGTCTGGCAACCCCTTGAGCGCCGATGATGTGGTGTGGTCGTTGCAAAGGGTGCTCAAGCTCAACCTGGCCCTGGCCTCAACCTGGAAGGCTTACGGTTTCAGTGCCGAAAACGTCGAGCGCCAGGTGCGCGCCCCTGATGCCGGCACCGTTGTCATCGAACTGCCGCGCCCGACTGACCCGTTGCTGGTGCTCAATACGCTGGCGACGTCTCCCAGCGCCTTTATCCTGGATCGAAAAAAAGTCCTGGAGCACGAAAAAAATAATGATCTGGGCGCCGCCTGGCTGGTGACTCATGCGGCAGGCAGTGGGGCATTCGTACTTAACGACTGGCGCGCCAATGACGTGATTTTGATGACCCGTTTTGAGGGGTATTGGGGTGGTCCGGCCAAACTCAAGCGCATCGTCATGCGCAACATGACGGAGTCGCAGTCCTTGCGACTGATGATCGAGCGCGGTGATCTGGATATCGCCAAAGGGATGTCTGCACCGGACATTCAGGCCCTGCAAAAAAATCCGGACATTCGTACCCAAACCTTGCAGCGCGGCACGCTGTATTACGTGGCCTTGAGCGTGAAGCAGCCGATGTTTGCCGATGCGCGAGTACGCAAGGCCGTCCGTTCGCTGATCGATTATCAGGGCATCAATCAGACCGTGATGCCGCACTATGGCGTGATCAATCAGCGGCCACTGCCCTTGGGGCTCCCCGCACGGCTGCCCGATCCGGGCTACCAATTGAACGTCGATCAAGCCAAAAAACTCCTGGCTGAAGCGGGTTATCCCAACGGCTTCAAGACCTCTATCCGGGTACTGACTGAGCCGCCGTTTATCAATATCGCTTCCAGCCTTCAATCGACGCTGGCCCAGGCCGGGATCGATGCCAGCATCATCACTGGCACCGGCAATCAGGTGTACGGAGCCATGCGCGACAGATCCTTCGACATCATTGTCGGTCGTGGCGGCGGCGGTGCCGAGCGCCATCCCCATTCCAGCCTGCGCACACTGGTTTACAACCCGGACAACCGCGATCAAGCCAAGCTCAGCAACTTTCAGGGCTGGCGCACTTCGTTCTATAGCCCCGACTTGAACACACTGATCGAGCGTGCCGAGGTGGAGCCCGATGCCGACAAGCAACTGGCCCAATACCGCGAGATTCAGGAGCAGCTCGATCAGCAGGTCGGCGCCATCCTGCCTGTCTCGCAGATGACGGACACGGTGCTGGTGTACGGCGATGTGGTTGATTTTAAGGGGCATACGGCGGCAACCACGCGCTACAAAGACGTCTACAAAAATCGCTGAAGGTTGCGCGGGTAAACGCCCGCGCCTTTGGTGCATCGGTGCCCGATTGATCAGGAGTTCACTATGTTTGTTTCGACAGCCTCTGTGTTGGGAGCGCGTACTTCCAATGCCGCCCGGCGGGTCAGTACGGTCCTGGTGACCTTGCTCGGCCTGCTGGCACTGACGTTCGTCATTGGCCGGGTCATGCCGCTGGACCCGGTCCTGGCAGTGGTCGGGCCGGACGCGGACAGTTCCACCTATGACCAGGTCTACCGGGCAATGGGCCTGGACAAGCCGATCTGGACCCAGTTCGGCCTGTACCTCAATGACCTGCTGCACGGCAATTTTGGTAACGCGCTGTTGACCGGTCACCCGGTGCTCGAGGACATCCTGCGGGTCTTCCCGGCAACCATCGAACTGGCAACGCTGGCGATCCTGTTCGGGGTGGTGATCGGCTTGCCGCTGGGTGTGTGCGCTGCCAGTAACCAGGGGCGCCTGGGCGACCATATTGCCCGGGTCATCACGCTGTTCGGTTACTCCACCCCGATTTTCTGGCTGGGCATGATGGGCCTTCTGGTGTTCTACGCCTGGCTGGGGTGGGCCGGCGGAGCAGGGCGCATTGATCTGGCCTACGACGGCATGGTGCCTGAAGTGACCGGGTTGTTGCTGATCGATACGAGCCTGGCGCGGGACTGGGATGCGTTTGCCAGCGCCTTGCGCCACATCCTGCTGCCGGCACTGATTCTGGGGCTGAACTCGGTGGCCTACATCAGCCGCATGACCCGTAGCTTCATGCTCGAACAGCTTTCCCAGGAGTACATCATCACCGCACGGGTCAAGGGCCTGTCCCGGCGCCAGGTGGTCTGGGGGCATGCCTTTCGCAACATCCTCGTGCAACTGCTGACGGTTGTGGCTCTGGCTTATGGGTCGCTGCTCGAAGGTGCGGTATTGATCGAGATGGTGTTTGCCTGGCCCGGTTTCGGCCAATACCTGACCAGCAGCCTGATGCTCGGCGACATGAATGCGGTGATGGGGTGTGTGCTGGTGATTGGCTTGATCTTCGTCGCGCTCAACCTGATCAGCGATGCCTTGTACAAGGTGTTCGATCCGCGCACCCGCTAAGCCGTACCCCGATAACTATAAGAACAAGGATTTTTCAATGAAGACTGCATTTTCGAAACTGCATGTGAGTCTGCTGGCTGCTGTTCTGGCGTTGGGTGCGACGAGCACGGTGAACGCCAAGACCCCGGCCGATCAATTGATTGTCGGCATGAGCATGGTCAACCTGTTCTCCATTGACCCGGCCAATGCTCCCGGCCTTGATGCTTCGGGCGTCAATGCCAACCTCTACGACACCCTGATCAAGCGTGATCAGGGCAGCCCTGAACGTCACTTGCCGCAATTGGCCGAGCGCTGGGAGGTCAGTGAGGATGGCAAGCAGGTGACCTTTCATTTGCGTCAGGACGTGAAGTTTCACTCCGGCAATCCGCTGACGGCCGAAGACGTGGCCTGGTCGCTGTACCGGGTACTGAAGCTCAACTTTGGTCTGGCCACGACCTGGAAGGCCTACGGTTACAGCGTCGACAATATCCAGTCGCTGATCCGCGCCACTGATACCCACACGCTGGTCATCGACCTGCCCCAGGTTATGGACCCGTTGCTGTTGGTGGACTCCCTGGCGATCTCGCCAAGTGCTGTGGTGGTGGATCGCGTGGCCGCCCTGGCACACGAAAAGAACGGCGATCTGGGCGCAGGCTGGCTGGTGACCAACGAAGCGGGCAGCGGTCCTTTCGTGCTGACCAAGTGGAGCGCCAATGACTCGCTGTTGCTGACCCGTTTTGATGGCTACTGGGGTGGCGCAGCCAGGCTCAAGCGCGTGGTGGTGCGGCATATGACGGAATCCCAGTCCCTGCGCCTGATGCTTGAGCGCGGCGATCTGGACCTGGCCTACGGCATGGCGGCGCCGGACATTCGCGCCATCGACGGTTCGCCAAAAATCCAGGTGCAGCCCCTGCAGCGCGGCACCATGTACTACGTGGCCTTGAGCATGAAACAGCCCGAGTTCGCCAATGCCAAGGTCCGTGAAGCGGTGCGCAACCTGATCGACTACAAGGGCCTTGATGAACAGGTTATGCCGTACTACGGCACGCTCAACCAGCAACCGATGCAACTGAGCCTGGATGCGCGCTTGCCGGACCCGGGTTATCACATGGACGTGGATGCGGCGAAAAAACTGCTGACCGAAGCCGGCTATCCCCAGGGTTTCAGCACCACCATCCGCACCTTGTCCGAACCGCCATTCATTGATATTGCGGCGCGCCTGCAGTCAACCCTGGCCGAAGGCGGGATCAAGGCGAGCATCGTGACTGGCACGGGCAACCAGGTGTATGGCGCGATGCGTGCGCGCAACTTCGAGATCATCGTCGCCCGGGGTGCCGAGCGTTATCCGCATCCGTACTTCAGCCTGCGCACTTTTGTCTACAACCCCGACAACAGCGACGACGCCGGTCTGCCGAACTTTCAGGGCTGGCGTGCTTCGTTTTTCAGCCCGCAAATCAACAGCCTTATCGATCAGGCCGGGGTCGAGCGTGACGGGGCTCAGCGCCTGAGCCTGTACCACCAGGCGCAGAAGCGCTACGACCAGGAAGTGGGTCCCATCATGATGATTTCGCAGATGACCGACACCGTGGTCAGTGCCTCGGATATCAAGGGGTTTACAGGTGATGACGCCGAGGCCACCCGCTATCTGGGGGTCTACAAGCAACGCTGAGTGCCCGCCTCGCGAAGTGCCGCCGGGGACGTCTGCGGGCGTACCCGGTGATCCTGATTTCAATCCGAGAACATGCCGATGATTTCCAACATGTCTTCTACCGATTCCAGCATCAAACAGCCGATGCATCGTGCTCCCGCGTCCAGTTTCGATGCCTTGTGCGCGAACGCTCTGCGGGTGCTGCGCCACCTGCTGCGCAACCCCATGACCCTGGCCGGATTGCTGGTCGCCATATTGCTGATTGTGGTGGCGACGTTCGCGCCCTGGATTGCCACCCATGATCCCGTGGCGCAGAACCTGGCCGATGCCCTGCAGCCGCCGGGCGCCGCCCACTGGTTCGGCACCGATGAATACGGACGCGATGTGTTCAGCCGGCTGGTCTACGGCTCACGCATCACCCTGTACATCATCACCCTGGTGACCGTCATCGTCGGGCCCATCGGCCTGTTTATCGGCACGGTCTCCGGCTACTACGGCGGCATCGTTGACACGGTATTCATGCGCTTGACCGACATTTTTATCTCCTTTCCCAGCCTGGTGCTGGCACTGGCCTTTATCGCGGCCCTGGGCCCTGGCCTGGAGCATGCGGTGGTCGCCATTGCATTGACTTCCTGGCCGCCTATCGCACGACTGGCCCGGGCCGAAACCCTGTCCCTGCGCAAGGCTGATTTTGTAGTCGCCGTCGAGCTGCAAGGTGCTTCGCCAGCGCGGATCATCCTGCGGCACATCGTTCCGATGTGCCTGTCGTCGGTGATCATCCGGCTGACCATGAACATGGCCGGGATCATCCTCACGGCTGCCGCTTTGGGCTTCCTTGGTCTTGGGGCTCAGGCACCTTCGCCGGAGTGGGGCGCGATGATCTCCACGGGGCGGCGCTACATGCTCGAGTGCTGGTGGCTGGTGGCAGTTCCAGGGGCCGCGATCATGCTGGTCAGCCTGGCATTCAACCTGTTGGGCGACGGCCTGCGGGACATTCTCGATCCGCGCAGCGAGTAACGGAGGCACTATGTCTACGATCAAATTGAACGTCGAAGGGCTCAATGTGCGCTTCGTCAACGGCCAGAAAGAAACCCATGCAGTGCGCGATGTGTCCTTCACCCTGGGGCGGGAAAAACTGGCCATTGTTGGCGAATCCGGCTCGGGCAAGTCAACCGTCGGGCGCAGTCTGCTCAAGCTGCACCCGAGCAGTACCCGGGTGACCGCCAAAGCCCTGCAGTTCTGCGAAGTCGACCTGCTCAGCGCCAGTGAAAAGGCCATGCAAAAGATACGCGGGCAGCGCATCTCGATGGTCATGCAAGACCCCAAATATTCGCTGAACCCGGTGGTCAAGGTCGGCGATCAGATTGCCGAAGCCTACCTGGCCCATCACAAGGCCAGCCGCATCGAGGCCCGGGAGCGGGTCATGCAGATGCTCGAAAAAGTGCATATCCGTGACCCAAAAAGGGTCTACGGCCTGTACCCCCACGAAGTGTCCGGGGGCATGGGACAGCGCATCATGATTGCGATGATGGTCATCACACGACCGGAAGTGATCATCGCCGACGAACCCACCTCAGCTCTTGATGTGTCGGTGCGCCAACAAGTGCTCAGCGTGCTCGAGGAGTTGGTCGAGGAGCAGGAGATGGGCCTGATTTTCGTCAGTCATGACCTGAACCTGGTGCGCAACTACTGCGACCGCGTACTGGTGATGTATGCGGGGCGGGTGGTTGAGTCTCTGGCGGCCTGCGACCTGCAGCACGCCCGGCATCCCTATACCCGTGGCCTGCTGGCCGCGCTGCCCAGCATGGATAACCGCCGCGTGCGCCTGCCGGTGCTGCAGCGTGACCCGCTTTGGCTGACCCACTGAGGAATCCGATCATGTCCATGATTCAAGCCCGTTCGTTGAACCTGAGCTTCGGCGCAGGTGCGGCTCACAACCACGTATTGCAGGATGTCAATCTGAGCGTCGCCGATGGCGAGTCCTTTGGCCTGGTGGGGGAGTCCGGCTCGGGTAAAACCACGGTCCTGCGCTGCCTGGCCGGGCAATATCGGCACTGGGGTGGCGAGCTGAGCATCGCCGGTGTGCCGTTGCAGCACAAACTGTCAAAGGAGCATTTTCGCAAGGTGCAGATGGTCTTTCAGGACCCCTACGGCTCCTTGCATCCGCGCCATACGATCGATACCGCATTGCGCGAGCCGCTGATTATTCACGGGGTAGGGGACAAGGATGACCGGATCAACGAAATCCTGCTCAAGGTCGGCTTGAACGACAGTTTCCGTTACCGCTATCCGCATCAGTTGTCCGGCGGCCAGCGTCAGCGCGTGGCGATTGCCCGGGCGCTGATTCTGGAGCCGAGGGTACTGCTGCTGGATGAGCCGACCTCGGCGCTGGACGTTTCAGTGCAGGCCGAGATCCTCAACCTGCTCACGGATTTGCGCGAGCGGGAAAAGCTCACCTACTTGATGGTGACCCACGACCTGGGGGTGGTGACCCACCTGTGTGATCGGGTAGCGGTGATGCAGCAGGGCAAAATCGTTGAGCTGCTGGACAGTCAGGCCCTGAGCCAGGATCACGCGGCCCATGCCTACACCCGGATGCTGGTGCAGGCCAGCCGCGATTTTAGTCAGGCGTCGGTTTAAACCGTCCTGGTCCGTTGATCAAAAACAATAAGGAACACCCGATGTTGCCTCACAACACGACTGTCGCATTGCGCACCTGGCCCCTGGCGGTGCTGTCCCTGGGGTTCAGCCTGCCGTTATGGGCCTTGCAGGCACCGCCGAAGGTGCAAGTGCCGACCCTCGCCTTTGATGACCGGCAGATCATCCTGGTCTGGGAAAAACCGGCAGACCATGGTGCGATCAAGGATTACCGGGTTTACGCCAACGGTGCCCTGCTGGGCAGCAGTAACGCCAACAACACCGAGGTGTCGCCAGCCAAGCCTTACATCGACCGCTTCTATGAGCAGGACAAGGCCGGCTTTCACTATCGCGTAGGCATTCACAGCTACACCGCCCAAGGGCTCACGCCGGATACCCAGTACCGTTTTACCGTGCGTTCGGTGGGGGCTGACGGCAAGGAGTCGGCTGACAGCCCGGCGGTCATCCAGCGCACCACCCGGGTACCCGCTGTATTTGACGTCAGACAATACGGTGCGAAGGGCGATGGCAGCAGCCTCGATACCCTGGCAATCCAGAGCGCGATCGACGCCTGCACCCTCGGCTGCAAGGTGCTGTTGCCCAAGGGCATCTACAAGAGCGGGGCGCTTTACCTCAAGAGCAACATGACCCTGCAGGTCGCTGAAGGAGCCACGCTGTTGGGTTCTGAGCGGGCCGAAGATTACCCGCTCGCGGGTTATATCCAGTATCCGTATTCCAGCACCGTGCGCCCGGCGTCACTGATCAATGCGTTGCCCAGAGATCCGAAGCAGCACCAGCGCTTTGAAAATATCCGCATCGTCGGCCCGGGCACCCTCGACGGCAATGGCTGGAAGCGCCAGGCCGACGTCATTGACGAACGAGGTCAGCCGCTGCCGTTCTACCTGCCCAGCGATAACACGCGCTATATGCAGGACGGCATTCTGGCCAAGGCTCAGGTAGAGCAGGCGGTGGCACGCGGGATGAACGTCAAGGATGCCTATGGGCAAATGCGCTCCTCATTGATCACCTTGCGTGACGTGAAGAATGTGTTCTACGGCGGTTTTACCGTGCTGAACCCGGCGTACCACGGGATCATGAACCTGGAGACTGAAAACGTAGTGATGGCCAACACCACGCACAAAACCTACGACGCCAACAATGGCGACGGCATCGAGTTTGCGAACAGCAAGGGCGCGATGGTGTTCAACAACTTTTTCGACACGGGGGATGACTGCGTCAACTTCGCCGCAGGTACCGGAGCCGATGCAGTCCATCAAAAGCCCCAGGAAGATGCCTGGATCTTCAACAACTTCTTCCGCAAGGGCCACGGCATGGTTGTCGCAGGTAGCCACACCGGCGCCTGGATCCAGAACATCCTGGCGGAAGACAACGTCTCAGACGGCACCGATGCGGGGCTGCGCATGAAGAGCACCCACTTCATGGATGGCGGGGCGCGCAATGTCACTTTTCGAGATTCTGCGATTCGCAACACCGTCAAGCAGGCCTTTATTTTCACCCTCGACTACAACGACCCGAACGCCAAGCTCGACTACCGGCGCTCGACGGTGCCGGGCCAATTCCGGGATATACGCGTTACCGACGTGAGTGTCGAAAACGCCCAGGGAGCGGCGATCGAGGTCAAGGGCGACAGTAAAAGCAACGCGTGGCATGAAGGGCTGGTCTTCGAACGCGTACGTTTCATGGGCCCGGCCAAGGTGCGCATTGACGGTTTGAAAAACTCGCACTTCGATGAGGTTGTTTTCAGCGAAACGGGCGGGGCCAATCCATGGCAGGTCAGCAATAGCCAGGGTTTGACCTTCAAGGATGCGCTGCCCGGGCCATTGTAGAGTCGTTGTTGTGCAACGTTGGCAAGGGTTGTCGGCTGTGCTGACACACGCGACAATCCTTCGTTTACCTTAAACAAGAGACTCCCATGAGCAATCAAGACATCACTTTTACCCCTGATCCTGATGCTGAATCCATTTCGTCGGATGTTGCCGGTTTCGGCGGCATATTGGTTTCGACCCAAAT
>JBILYW010000365.1:0-4456 GCA_044377555.1 Pseudomonas sp. | reverse complement strand
ACGAAGACTTCTCGCAAAAACCCTACTGGGTGGTGGACCTGATGACCCGCTACCAATTCACTGAAAACCTGTCGACCACGCTTAACGTCAACAACGTCTTCGACAAGTACTACTTCACCAACATCGGCTTCTATAACTCCGCGATTTATGGCGAACCCCGCAACTTCATGCTGACCACCCGCTGGGATTTCTGAGCCCTTGTAACTTCAACTGTAGGAACGATCCTGCTCGCGAAGGGCTGTAAAACTTCGCGAGCAGGCTCGCTCCCACACAGGCTCAGCCCTCCGACAGATGACCCCACATCATCTGTCCCGTGAAAAACCATCCTTTGTCAGCCCCGCAGCCGTGCCCTCTAATTGCCGAAAGCAAAGTGACGCCGATCACTTATTTCAACAATAAAAGCGCTTCCCGGAGCTACCCTCATGCACAGCGGTCCCACTCTATTGCTGGTGTTGTTTTGCGCCATAGCCCTGATTGTTTTTCTTATCGTCAAAGTTCGCGTCCATGCCTTTTTGGCACTGACCGCTGCAAGCTTTGTGGTGGGGATCGGGTCAGGCATGCCATTGGTGAAAATTGCTTCTTCGTATGAAGCCGGTGTCGGAGGAACCCTGGGGTTTCTGGCAACGATCATTGGCCTGGGCGGGATTCTGGGCAAGATGCTGGAAGAGTCAGGTGGCGCAGAGCGCATTGCCCAAACGCTGTTGAGCGCGCTGGGTAAAGAGCGCGCCTCGTGGGCCATGATGCTGGTCGGCTTTATCGCCGGCATTCCGGTGTTTTTCGAGGTGGGTTTCGTTCTGCTGATTCCGCTGATTTATGTGGTCGCCAAAGAAACCAAAATCAATCTGCTGTATCTGGGCGTGCCCCTGGCCGTGTCGCTGATGGCGGTCCACTGCATGTTGCCGCCGCACCCAGCCGCGATGGCGATCACCGGGATGCTGGGCGCCGATGTCGGCAAGGTGATTGTGTACGGGCTGATCGTCGCACTGCCGACCGCCATCATTGCCGGGCCGCTGTGGGTCAAGCTGGTATGCAAACCCCAAGCGCCAGAAGCTCAGGAAGCCTTTCTGAACGAGCATTGTGATGACAGCAAAACCCGGGACTTGCCAGGCCTTGGGGTGACACTGTTCACCATCCTGTTGCCGCTGATCCTGATGGTCGGCAAAAGCTTCACCGCGGGCCTGCCCCATGACTCCATGGCCTTCAGCGTTGTTTCGTTCCTGGGCACGCCGCTGATCGCACTGTCGATTGCCGTGGTGTTCGCTTACTGGGCACTGGGTTTGCGTCGCGGTTTATCCATGCCGGATTTGCTCGCTTACACTCAAAAAAGCTTTCCTCCACTGGCCAGCATCCTGCTGATCATCGGTGCCGGCGGGGCATTCAACGGCATTCTGGTCGACAGTGGCGTGGGTAGCGCGCTATCCGCCTCTTTGACGCAATTGAATATGAACCCCATCGTTCTGGCGTGGCTGGTGGCCGGCCTGATGCACTTCGCCGTCGGCTCGGCAACGGTCGCGATGATCAGCGCCGCAGGCATGGTCTTGCCTATGCTGGGAGCTCATCCAGCCGTGAGCAAAGAAATCATCTGTATCGCCATCGGCGCCGGCGCCATGGGCTGGACCCACGTCACGGACTCGGCCTTCTGGGTGGTCAAGGAATACCTGGGCGTCTCACTGACCGACGCCTTGAAAACATTCACCACCGCCACCGTACTGGCTTCTACAGTCGCACTGGGGCTGACCCTGCTGCTGGCGAATTTTGTTTGATCCAACCCGTATTTTCAGCCTTATCGTTTAAAGGGACCCCGTCATGATTTTGGGCAGAACACTTGAAAGCTGGTACACCAGCTACCCGCTGATTCGCGATCTGGTCGCGCTGCAAGAAACCACTTGGTTCAACCCGGGCGTGGCGCCGGTCGCGCAAGCCATTGGCGATGTAGGGCTGACTGCCGTAGATGTCGCCGATGCCAGCGCCCGACTGGCGCGGTTTGCTTCTTACCTGCGCCGTGCGTTCCCTGAAACCGAGTGCAGCGCCGGCATTATCGAGTCCGACATTGTGCCCGTGGCGCATCTGCAGCCACTGCTCGGCGAGCGTTACGGGCAAACCCTGAACGGCGCGCTGTGGCTCAAGCGCGACAGCCATCTGCCCATTTCGGGTTCGATCAAGGCCCGCGGCGGCATTTATGAAGTGCTCAAGCATGCCGAGGACCTGGCCCTGGCCGGTGGCCTGCTGACCCTCGACGATGACTACGCACTGCTGCACAGCGACAAGGCGCGGGCCTTTTTCGGCCAGTACAAAATAGCCGTCGGTTCCACCGGCAATCTTGGCATGTCGATCGGCATCATGGGCGCCGCGCTGGGTTTTGAAGTGACCGTGCATATGTCGGCAGATGCACGGCAATGGAAGAAAGACAAACTGCGCTCCCACGGCGTGACGGTGATCGAGTACGCCAGCGATTACAGCGTGGCCGTGGCTCAGGGTCGCCAGCAAGCAGAGTCCGACCCGGCCTGCCATTTCGTGGACGATGAAAACTCGGTCAACCTGTTCCTCGGTTACGCAGTGGCCGGCGAGCGTTTGAAGCAGCAATTGGCAGCGGCGCAGATCACCGTGGATGCGCAGCACCCCCTGTTCGTGTACCTGCCCTGCGGTGTGGGTGGCGCCCCCGGTGGCGTGGCATTTGGCCTGAAGCTGGCCTTTGGCGACGCGGTGCACTGCATCTTCGCCGAACCCACCCACTCGCCGTGCATGATGCTCGGTGTCTATACCGGGCTGCACGACGAAGTCAGCGTGCAGGATTTCGGTATTGATAATGTCACTGCCGCAGACGGTTTGGCCGTAGGCCGCGCTTCCGGTTTTGTCGGCAAGGCCATGCAGCGCTTGCTGGACGGTTTCTACACCGTCAGCGACGAAGAAATGTACAGCTTGCTGGCACTGATGGAACGCAGTGAAGGTCTGCGCCTTGAGCCTTCCGCGCTGGCTGGCGTGCCCGGCATTGCCAGGGTCCTGGCCGACCAGCAAGGCTACCTGGCCCGTACAGGTCTGGACCAACAGGCCATGGCCAACGCCACCCATCTGGTTTGGGCAACCGGCGGCAATATGGTGCCTGCCGACGAGATGGACGCTTATCTGACCAAGGGCCGTGAGTTGCTGGGCTGATTCAAGCACAAAGCGGATGTGGCAAGATGCACGCATTGCCACATCCCGCCACACGCCGTAATGCTATGACCCCCACAGTGGGAGCGAGCCTGCTCGCGAAGGTTTCAACGCGTCGCGAGCAGTATTACGCCAGAAGTCAGCCTTTGGCTTGAGGAAAAAAACCGTGCTTAATCTTCCTCCCCGTATCAGCTCCCGGCTCAACAGTAGCCAGTTCGCCAACCTTCACACTTTTTTGGTAGCCGCCCGACATCTGAGCTTCGCCCGTGCGGCGCAGGAACTGTGCCTGACGGCCAGCGCCGTGAGCCACCGCATCAGCCGGCTGGAAGCTGCGCTGAACATGAAGCTGTTCCAGCGCCTGACCCGGCAAGTCAGCCTGACTGACGAAGGCGAGCGAATCTTCGAAATCCTCCAGGGTGCGATGGGCGAATTGTCCGAGGCGCTTGAGCAGTCATCCCAGGCAGAAATCGCCGGTTCCATTGCACTCTATGCCAGGCCTTCGGTCGCCCAGTGCTGGCTGGTGCCCCGGTTGGCCGACTTTATGGAACGCTACCCACTGGTCTCACTGGACCTGCGAGTGGGCAATGACAATGTCGACTTTCGCACCCGCAAAATCGACCTGGCCTTGTACTACGCCAATGGCGAATTCCCCGGGCTGACGAGCCATCGATTGATGCGCGAGCAAATGGCGCCGGTGTGCAGCCCTGAATATGCACAACGCCATCGCCTGAATGAAAACCCGGAAAACGTGCGCCATTGCACCACCCTGCACGACTCCCTGGCCTGGGATCATGCCGCCTATGACGCCGAGTGGACCCTGTGGGCCGAGCAGCACAACCTGCTGGCGGCACTGCCCAAACGCACCTTGACCTTCGACCGCTCGGACCTCTGCGTGACGGCCGCCATGAACCACGCCGGAATCGCCATCGGGCGTCAGCAACTGGTGCAAAAGCGTGTTGATCGCGGCGAGCTGATTTTGCCTTTTGGCGGTTTCAGCCGTTGCGGCCACTACGACTATTACCTGGTTCACTCACCGCTAAGCGTTGTGCCCAAGCGCTTGCAAGTGTTTATGAACTGGTTGCACGAGTGTGCGCAGCAGGAGAAGACGCTTGAGTAGAAGTGGCTAAACAAAGCCGTTCGATTGAACGCTGCACCTGCAAAAACGCCCCGAACCAGTCGGCAATGTTGTTCACTTAAGCGATCTCTAACTCTGTGGGCGCGGCGGTGCGACGGTTCGACTTGCTCGCGATGGTCGTAAACGATGACGCGTATTTACTGAGTAAATGCGTCGCTCTGAAGACCATCG
>JBILYW010000364.1:0-4457 GCA_044377555.1 Pseudomonas sp. | reverse complement strand
ATTTGGCACCCGGTACCGACGGGCTCGTCAGCGCAGAACAGGTCGCAAATGCACTGCGTGAGGACACGCTGCTGGTATCGCTGATGCTGGTCAACAATGAGCTCGGGACGGTCAATGACATTCCGGGCATTGGCCGTCGGGTTCGGGAGCACGGTGCGTTGTTCCACGTTGATGCGGCGCAGGGTGCGGGCAAGCTTGCCATCGACCTGGGCGAGTGGGCGGTAGATCTGATGTCGTTCTCGGGGCACAAGATCTATGGTCCAAAGGGGATCGGTGCCTTGTACGTCGGGCCACGTGCACAGGACCGGCTGCAGGCGCAGATTCATGGTGGTGGCCATGAGTCCGGTCTGCGTTCCGGGACCCTGGCAACTCATCAAATTGCAGGCATGGGCGCTGCCTTTGCGGTGGCCAATGAATCATTTGATCTGGAACTGGCGCATATAGAAGCCTTGCGTCAGCGTTTGCTTGAGCAACTGGCCGATGTGCCGGGGCTGCAGTGCAATGGTTGTCCGACGCATCGAATTCCCCATACCTTGAGCCTGACCTTCAGCGAGGGTCACTTCAACAGCGCTGCGTTGAGTGCTGTGTTGGCGTACTCCGCGACGTCTGCCTGCAATTCGGCCAGCAATGCGCCGTCCCATGTGCTGCTGGCACTGGGGCATGATGCTGGCAAGGCGAGCCGTACGATCCGCTTGAGTCTTGGCCGTTTCACCCGCGAGCAGGATATAGATGTTGCAGTAAAAGCGATCAAGGCTGCTGTCGCTGCGCCTGCACCGTTTTGGGCGGTTGCCCAACCTTAGTCGCTGATCCATCATCATTGGCAACGAATAATAACTATCCGTGGTTCGCAGGAGACACAATGAGTACTCAGTCGTTGAATTCGGGATCGGTTGTACAGCGTTTGGCGCGTACCCGGGAGTTGATGAGCCAGAGCGGTATCCATGCGTTGCTGGTACCTTCGGCCGACCCCCATCTTTCGGAGTACTTGCCCGCGTACTGGCAGGGGCGTCAATGGCTGTCGGGCTTTCATGGTTCTGTCGGCACCTTGATCGTGACGCCGACCTTTGCCGGGCTCTGGGCTGACAGCCGCTACTGGGAACAGGCCGCCAAGGAACTTAAAGGCAGCAGCATTGAACTGGTCAAGTTGCTGCCTGGCCAGCCCGGCCCTCTGGAGTGGCTGGCTGAACAGGTGCCTGAAGGTGCAACGGTTTCGGTTGATGGCGCAGTGCTCGCGCTGGGTTCGGCACGAACACTCGAAAGCAAACTCAAGGAGCGCGGTGCGGTTTTGCGGACCGACATTGATCTGCTAAGCCAGGTTTGGGAGGATCGCCCTGTGCTCCCGGTGCAGCCGGTTTATGAGCACTTGCCGCCGCAAGCGACAGTCAGCCGGGTGGAGAAACTGGCGAAGTTGCGCGAAACACTTCTGCAGCGCAAGGCCGACGCCCATTTCATTGCCACTCTGGATGACATCGCCTGGTTGTTTAACCTGCGTGGTTCGGATGTTTCCTTTAACCCGGTATTCGTTTCGTTTGCACTGATCGAGTGCGGCAAGGCCACCCTGTTTCTGGATCTGGGCAAAGTCAGTGACGAACTGCGCGGGATACTTGAGCGTGAGGGCGTGGCCCTGCGTGATTACGCCGAGATCAATGCGGCGCTGGCGTCTTTGCCGGCATCAACCCGCTTGCTGGTGGATCCTGCGCGAGTGACCTGCGGGCTGCTCAGTCATCTGAAACCTGAAGTGAAGCTGGTTGAAGGCTTGAACCCGACTACCCTGGCCAAGTCGCAAAAGAGCCTTGATGACGCGTTCCATATCCGTCAGGCCATGGAGCAGGATGGCGCTGCCCTCTGTGAGTTCTTTGCTTGGCTGGAAGTTGCCCTTGGGCGTGAGGTCGTGACCGAACTGACGATTGACGAGCAACTGTCCGCTGCCCGTGCCCGCCGCCCGGACTTTGTATCGCTGAGCTTTAATACCATTGCCGCTTTCAATGCTAATGGCGCAATGCCTCATTATCATGCAACCGAGCAAGAGCATGCAGTGATTGAAGGCGACGGCTTGCTGTTGATCGACTCCGGTGGCCAGTACCTGGGGGGCACAACCGATATCACGCGCATGGTGCCTGTCGGCACGCCCACCCGCGAGCAAAAACACGACTGCACCCGCGTGCTTAAAGGTGTGATTGCCTTGTCCAGGGCTCAATTCCCGAAAGGAATCCTGTCACCTCTGCTGGACTCGATTGCAAGGGCGCCGATTTGGGCCGAGAGCGTCGACTACGGGCATGGGACAGGGCATGGCGTCGGTTATTTTCTGAATGTGCATGAAGGGCCTCAGGTTATTGCCTATCAAGCTGCGGCTGCACCGCACACGGCTATGCAACCGGGGATGATTACCTCGATTGAGCCCGGGACGTATCGTCCGGGTCGCTGGGGGGTACGAATTGAGAACCTGGTATTGAATCTTGAGGCGGGGACTTCGGAGTTCGGAACCTTCCTGAAGTTTGAAACCCTGACACTGTGCCCGATTGATACGCGCTGCCTGGAGCCTTCATTGCTGACGCATGAGGAGCTGGAATGGTTTGATGAGTATCACCTGCAGGTTCGCGAGCGTTTGAGTCCGCTGCTTGAAGGTGCTGCACTTGAGTGGTTGCTGGCGCGCACGACACCACTGTCCATAGCAGCCTGATATCCATGGCATGCGGTCGCCTGGCCGACCGCATGCCATGAAGTGGCTACTTGCAGATGACGATCATGCTGCGGCTGGTATAGCCGGCAGGATTCAAGCCAAACGGGTAATCCCCGGGCTCTTCGGTAGCATCACCCGATTTGGCAACCACACGGTAGCCCTTGCTTCCACAGGACTTGGCGGCTTCGGCGTAGCACTTGTTCCACGATGAGGACAATCCAGAGCAATTGATATGCAAGCCTCGCTTGCCATGTTTGACGGCGGTTTCCGAGGTTGCAGCGCAGCCGGTTACAGCGAGCACGGCTAAAGCTACCAAAATTCGTTTCATTCCTGTCCTTAAGCGTTTGCGTCGGATTTTCGGGATGCGGGTATCGGCGACCATCTCTCCATGGCGCTAGTGGATATCCTTATCCGAAATCAGCCCTGCTGACTCTCAGGGGACAAACATCCCTTAAATGAGAGTCAATTACCAGAGCTGTGTCAAATAGGTGACTTTTTGTCGGTAACCACCGGCGTTGAGTGGTTGCGCATCGTCAAGGTCGCACCGATGGAAGCCATTATGATGCAGGAGATGGCCATCCATTGTGTAAATGACAATACCTCATTAAGGAACAACAGCCCCGACAGCGCCCCGAAGGCTGGCTCTATGCTCATGAGAGTGCCGAATGTGCGAGTGGGCATGCGCGTAAGGGCAATCATCTCCAGCGTATAGGGTATGGCCGTCGACATTAGGGCTACGGCAATTGCTATCGGGATCAGGCTGGGGGTGAATAGTGCGGCTCCGGCGTGAACAACACCGATAGGCGCGATAAACAACGCAGCGATGATCACACCTAAAGCCGCCGTCTGAACGCCGTTGTCAGCACCGGCCCTCTGCCCATATAAAATGTACAGCGCCCAGCAGACCCCGGCACTTAGTGCGTAGGCAGCACCTGTGGGGTCGATTCCCTGGGTGCTTTCACCTATGGGTATCAGCAGTAGCAGCCCCGTGATGGCCAGGCCAATCCATGCGAAGTCGATCGGTCTGCGGGAGGTATAAATGGCTACCGCCAAAGGGCCCGTGAACTCAAGCGCGACGGCAATGCCCAGTGGAACGCTGCGCAGTGACATATAGAAGAGGAAATTCATCCCCCCGAGGGCTATCCCGTATACCAGAACAGTCTTCAAGGACTTTGCGGTGAACTTGGCTCTCCAGGGGCGCAGTATCAACAACATGATGATGCTGGCGAATACCAGTCGAAGGCTGGTTGTACCTTGGGCCCCAACAATGGGGAACATGCTTTTGGCCAGCGATGCGCCGGATTGTATCGAGGCCATGGCTATAAGCAGCAGGCCTACAGGGAATAGCGTCGATATGAGGCTATGGGGGAGCTTGGTCATTAAGGAGTGTGCCCGGGGTGTGGAAGTCTGGAGGTCTGGCATCATGCTCAAGAAACAGCATATGTGCAATATAGTGCGCACCTTATGGCTTCTTTCTATCTATAGAGCTTAACTCTGCAATAGTTTCGATTAATGCTTGACCCAGAATTCTGACGGCCTATAATTCGCGCCTCTTCCGGCACAGTAGAAACGGAAAACTCCTTGAGTTTCAATGAGTTGGATCAGTTTTCGAGAGTGCCAGCTTCAAGTCATCGAAGCAGGAAATGAGGTGTTGACAGCAGCGTGTAACGCTGTAGAATTCGCCTCCCGCTAACGAGAGATCGAAAGCGCAAGTGGTTGATGTTACAGGGGAAACTTTGAAAACATCTTAAAATAACCGCTTGACAGCAACAGAGGC
>JBILYW010000363.1:0-4462 GCA_044377555.1 Pseudomonas sp. | reverse complement strand
GGCCTTTGCGGCACGCCTCAAGGAACACTCGCCGCTGCTGCGCAGTGGTGATTTCAAGCTGCTGGGCTGCATTCCGTATCAACCTGAACTCAACGCCCCGCGCACCCGCGATGTGGCCGAGTTGCTCGGTGCCCAGGTGCTCAATGCCGGGGATTATGAAACCCGGCGCATGTCGAAAATCATCCTGTGCGCACGCACGGTGCTCAACACCCTGCAACTGCTCAAGCCGGGCGTGCTGGTGGTGACCCCGGGCGATCGCGACGACATTATCCTGGCTGTCAGCCTGGCCGCCATGAACGGCGTGCCCCTGGCCGGCCTGCTGCTGACCAGCGACACCCAGCCCGACCCGCGCCTGATGGAGCTTTGCCGGGGGGCCTTGCAGGCGGGGTTGCCGGTGCTCTCGGTAAGCACCGGCTCGTACGACACTGCCAACCGCCTCAATAGCCTGAACAAGGAAATCCCGATTGATGACCGCGAACGTGCGCAAATCATCACCGACTTTGTTGCCAGCCACCTCGACGCCCAGTGGCTGCATCAACGCTGTGGCACGCCACGGGAAATGCGCCTGACCCCGGCGGTGTTCCGCTACCAGCTGATCCAGCGCGCCCAGCAAGCCAACAAACGTATCGTGTTGCCAGAAGGCAGCGAGCCCCTGACCGTACAGGCCGCCGCTATTTGCCATGCTCGCGGTATCGCCCGCTGCGTCTTGCTGGCCAAGCCCGAAGAGGTTCAGGCGGTGGCCAAGGCCCACGGTTTCGAACTGCCCGAAGGCCTGGAGATTCTCGACCCGGACCTGATCCGCGCCCGCTACGTCGAACCAATGGTGGCCCTGCGCAAAACCAAAAGCCTCAACGCCCCGATGGCCGAGCAGCAACTGGAAGACCCGGTGGTGATCGGCACCATGATGCTGGCACTGGACGAGGTCGACGGGCTGGTTTCCGGCGTGATCCACTCCACGGCCAACACCATCCGCCCTGCCCTGCAACTGATCAAGACGGCGCCGGGCTGCACCCTGGTGTCGTCGGTGTTCTTCATGTTGTTCCCCGAGCAGGTGCTGGTGTACGGCGACTGCGTGATGAACCCGCACCCGAGCGCCACCGAGCTGGCGGAAATCGCCCTGCAAAGCGCCGACTCCGCCGCCGCATTCGGCATCACCCCGCGGGTGGCCATGATCAGCTATTCCAGCGGTGAGTCCGCCAGTGGCGAGGAAGTCGAAAAAGTCCGCGAAGCCACCTTGCTGGCCCACGAAGCCCAGCATTCACTGCTGATCGACGGTCCACTGCAATACGATGCCGCCGCCAACGAAGCGGTGGCCAGACAACTGGCGCCCAACAGCCAGGTGGCAGGCCGGGCCACGGTTTTCGTGTTCCCGGACCTGAACACCGGCAACACGACGCACAAGGCCGTGCAGCGCAGTGCCGATTGCGTCAGCCTCGGGCCGATGCTGCAAGGCCTGCGCAAACCGGTGAACGACCTGCCACGCGGCGCGCAAGTGGACGACATCGTCTACACCATCGCCCTCACGGCAATTCAAGCCGCCAACCGACCTATGGATGTGTAAATGCTGGACTTCCTCCCTGCGCCGATACGCGGCGTCATTGCTTCACTGCTGCTGGCGATCAACACCATCCTGTGTTGCACGCCCCTGTTTATCGTCGCGATTTTCAAGCTGTGCCTGCCGTTCCCGGCGGCGCAACGGGTGACAGACGAGTTGATGCGCCGTATCCACGAAGCCTGGGTCGGCAACAACAATCGCTGGATGGATTTGCTGCGCAAGACCCGCTGGCATATCAAGGGCCTTGAGGGGCTGGACTATGAGCACTCGTACCTGGTCACCAGCAACCACCAGAGCTGGGTCGACATCATGGTGCTGCAATACGTGCTCAATAAACGCATTCGCCCGCTGAAGTTCTTCCTCAAGCAGGAGCTGATCTGGGTACCCGTGATTGGCCTGGCGTGGTGGGCGCTGGGGTTCCCGTTCATGAAGCGCTACTCCAAGGCGTACCTGGCCAAGCACCCGGAGAAGAAAGGCGCAGACCTTGCGACTACCCGTAAAACCTGTGCCAAGTTCAAGAACCAGTCGGTGGGGATTTTCAACTTCGTCGAAGGCACGCGCTTTACCGAGGCCAAGCACGCGCAGCAGAACTCGCCGTTCCGCTACCTGCTCAAACCCAAGGCCGGCGGCATCGCCTTTGTGCTGGATGCCATGGGTGAGCAATTGCAGTCGATCGTCAACGTGACGATCCACTATCCCGGCGGTCGCCCGGGGTATTGGGACTTGCTGTGCGGCAATGTGAAGGAAGTGGTCGTGGTGTTTGAAGAACTGCAAATACCGGCTGAGTTTCTGGGCAAGAACTACGACCAGGACCCTGAATACCGGCTGGCATTCCAGAGCTGGATCAACCAGCTGTGGGAAGACAAGGACCGGTTGTTGGGGGAGTTGCATCGGGAATATCCCAACACCTGATGTCCCTGGATCTTGTGGGAGCGGGCTTGCCCGCGATGGCAGCACCGCATTCTGGCAGGTAAACCGCATCGCCCGCATCGCGAGCAAGCCTGCTCCCACAGGGGCATTTTCAGCATCGGCCACCCAATAAAAAGCCCGCCACCGATCTCTCGGTGGCGGGCTTTTTAATGCGGCTTAGATAGCGCCGCGTTGACGCAACAGGTCCAGTACCAACTTGACGCTGTCTTCCAGCGACAGCGATTGGGTGTCGACCACAAGGTCAGCATCCAGCGGCACGTCATACGGGAAAGACTCACCCGGGATGTTGTCACCCCCCGCCGCATACAGCCCTTGCGGGTCACGCTCGGCGCACACGGCTGGAGATGCCTGGACATACACGGTGACCAGACGGTCGCTGCCAATCAGCGCCCTGGCCTGTTCACGGCCTTCGGCATCCGGCGCCACGAACGCGGCCAATGTCAGCAGGCCGGCTTCGTTGAACTGACGCGCAACGTGAGCGGCACGACGCCAGTTTTCAGTACGCCCGGCACGATCCTGTGGCAGACCCTTGTTCAAGTCATGGCGCAGGTTCTGGCCGTCCAGTACGAAAACCGCACGGCCCATGTCGAACAACTTGCGCTCGACCGCATAGGCCAGGGTGCTTTTGCCAGCGCCCGACAGGCCACTGAACAGCACGGTGGCTGGCTGCTGGCCAAAACGCTGGGCGCGTTCTTCAACAGCCACGTGCGCCAGCTTGCCATGATGGGTTGCGCTGCCATGACTCAACGGCTGTGCAACGATCATCCCGGCACCGACGGTGCCATTGGTCAGGCGGTCGATGATGATGAACGAACCGGTGGTGCGGTTGCTGTCATAGCCATCCAGCGCAATCGGGGCGTCGAGGCTGACCTTGACCTTGCCGATTTCGTTCAGCTGCAAGGCACTGGCCGGGCCTTCTTCCAGAGTGTTCACATCGACTTTGTTGACGATGCTGGCAATCGAACCCGGCACATAGCTGGTCGCACGCTTGATGTCGTACTTCTTGCCCGGCAGCATCGGCTCTTCAGCCATCCACACCAGCATGGCTTCGAAGTTGTCAGTCACCAGCGGCTGGTTGTCGGCATGCACCAACAGGTCGCCACGGGAGATGTCGATCTCGTCTTCCATGGTCAACGTGACCGCCTGGCCCGGGCCTGCGTGTTCCAGCTCACCTTCAAAGGTAACGATGGATTTTACGCGGCTGCTCTTGCCCGACGGCAGCACCACGATCTCGTCGCCCTTGCGCACGATGCCGCTGGCCAGCGTACCGGCAAAGCCACGGAAGTTCAGGTTCGGACGGTTCACGTACTGCACCGGGAAGCGCAGGTCGGTGAGGTTGCGGTCGGCCGCCACTTCCACGGTTTCAAGAATTTCCATCAGCGACTGGCCGGTGTACCACGGCGAGCGCTCGGACCTGTTCACCACGTTGTCGCCTTTAAGGGCAGACATCGGCACAAAGTGCAGGCTGGTGGGCTTGAGCTTCAAGCCTTCGGCAAACGTCAGGTAGTCGGCCTTGATCGACTCGAAAACGCCTTCGTCAAACCCCTTGAGGTCCATCTTGTTGATGGCCACAACGATATGCTTGATGCCCAGCAACGAGGCGATGAAGCTGTGGCGGCGGGTCTGGGTCTGCACGCCGTAACGGGCATCCACCAGAATGATCGCCAGGTCACAGGTGGACGCACCGGTGGCCATGTTGCGGGTGTACTGCTCATGGCCCGGGGTATCGGCAATGATGAATTTGCGCTTGGCGGTCGAGAAGTAACGGTACGCCACGTCGATGGTGATGCCCTGCTCGCGCTCGGCTTGCAGGCCGTCCACCAGCAGCGCCAGGTCGATGTCATCGCCCGTGGTACCGCTCTTTTTCGAATCGCGGGTAATGGCTTCCAGATGGTCTTCGTAGATCATCTTGGAGTCGTGCAGCAGGCGCCCGATCAGGGTGCTCTTGCCGTCGTCGACGTTGCCGCAGGTCAGGAA
>JBILYW010000362.1:0-4463 GCA_044377555.1 Pseudomonas sp. | reverse complement strand
CTGAGCCTCACTGGCTGGCCTTTGATGATCGAGCGCGCGGTGGACAACCTGCTGCGCAACGCACAGCGTTTCAACCCGCCCGGCCAGCCAATCGAGCTGACGGCCCGCCGTGAAGGTGAGCACATCACCATCAACGTGCGTGACCATGGGCCCGGGGTTGCCGAGGAGTATTTGGCGCAGCTGGGAGAGCCGTTCTTCCGGGCGCCGGGGCAAACAGCCGGCGGGCACGGGCTAGGACTGGCGATTGCCCGTCGGGCGGCAGAGCGTCATGGTGGCCGGCTGGTGCTGGGCAATCATCCGCAGGGTGGATTTATTGCCACTCTGGAGCTGCCGCTGGAGCCGAACGCAACGCTTTAAGAAACAGGTAGGCGCTGCGGCACTGCTTTCGTGGCAGCTGGCTTGCCCGGGATGCGGGCGGCGCGGTCTGACATGCCAACCGCGCTGATGCCGTCGCGAGCAGGCCCGCTCCCACAAGTGCCTGGCCAAGGGGTTACCTGGCCGACCACGCTTTCACAAACTCGGCGCTATCGACCTTCGGTGCGGTGCGCAATTCATTCTGCGCCGTGCCCAGGTACAGGAAAGCCACCACTTCTTCGCCCTCGGTCAAACCCAACCCTTTGGCTACGTGCGGCGCATACGACAACTCACCCGTGCGCCAGACCGCGCCAATGCCCTGGGCAAACGCCGCCAGTTCAATGGCATGGGCCGCACAGCCCGCGGTAATCAGCTGCTCAGACTTCGGCACTTTGAAGTGATCCTGCAAACGGGCCACCACCACAACCACCAAAGGTGCGCGCAAGGGCATGGCACGGGCCTTGTCCAGCGCGGCCGGTGTCACTTCCCCGCCCTGGATCTGGACGGCCTCGGCGAGGATTTCACCCAGCTGGTTGCGCGCATCGCCTTCAACCGTCAAAAAACGGTAAGGGCGCAACTGGCCGTGGTCCGGGGCGCGCAAGGCGGCCGCAAACAGTACTTCACGTTGCTCAGCCGTCGGCGCCGGATCGAGCAGGCGCGGGGCAGAAACACGGTTGAGCAAAGCGTCGAGAGCCTCCATTGGCCACCTCCTGAAGAAAATGTGCGGCTATTCTAACGGTATCTCCTCAGCCGCAGGCGGTTTACATACCCCGGGCCACAGGTAGAATGGCGCCCCTCCTTCAAGCCCGAGCTGACTTCATGGCGTTGCCGACCTTACGCATCATCGGTTTTATTATCGGCATCTTCCTGATTACGCTCGCGATCAGCATGGCGGTGCCCATGCTGACGCTGGTGATTTATGACCACACGGGCGATCTTCCGTCCTTTTTGTGGGCCAGCCTGATCACCTTTCTCGCCGGTCTGGCGCTGGTCATCCCCGGCCGCCCCGAACAGGTGCACCTGCGCCCTCGCGACATGTACCTGCTCACCGTGTCCAGCTGGGTGGTGGTGTGCGTGTTTGCCGCGCTGCCATTTTTGCTGACGCAGCACATCAGCTACACCGACTCGTTTTTCGAGAGCATGTCCGGCATCACCGCCACCGGTTCAACGGTGCTGAGCGGGCTGGACACCATGTCCCCGGGGATCCTGATGTGGCGCTCGATGCTGCACTGGCTCGGGGGTATCGGCTTTATCGGCATGGCGGTCGCGATTTTGCCGCTGCTGCGAATCGGTGGCATGCGCCTGTTCCAGACCGAGTCCTCGGACCGTTCCGAAAAAGTCATGCCGCGCTCGCACATGGTGGCCCGCCTGATCGTGGCCACTTACGTCGGCATTACAATCATCGGCAGCCTGGCGTTCTGGTGGGCGGGCATGAGTGTGTTTGATGCGATCAACCATGCCATGTCGGCGATTTCCACCGGCGGGTTCTCGACCTCCGACCAGTCCCTGGCCAAGTGGTCACAACCGGCGGTGCACTGGGTTGCCATTGCCGTGATGATCATGGGCAGCCTGCCCTTCACCCTGTATGTAGCCACCCTGCGCGGCCATCGCAAGGCACTGATCAAGGACCAGCAGGTGCAAGGTTTGCTCGGTTTGCTGCTGGTGACCTGGATCGTGCTCAGTGCCTGGCTGTGGTGGACCACCAACATGCCGTTCTGGGACGCCTTCCGCCATGTGGCGCTGAACGTGACTTCGGTGGTGACCACGACCGGCTTTGCCCTGGGCGACTACAGCCTGTGGGGCAATTTCTCGCTGATGCTGTTTTTCTATCTGGGTTTTATCGGCGGCTGCTCGGGCTCAACCGCAGGCGGGATCAAGATTTTCCGCTTTCAAGTTGCCTATATCCTGCTCAAGGCCAACCTTAACCAGTTGATCCACCCCCGGGCCGTGATCAAGCAGAAATACAACGGCCACCGCCTCGACGAAGAAATCGTACGCTCGATTTTGACCTTTTCGTTCTTCTTCGCCATCACCATTTGCGTGATCGCACTGGCCCTGTCGCTACTGGGCCTGGACTGGATGACCGCCCTCACCGGCGCCGCCAGTACGGTGTCGGGCGTAGGGCCGGGGCTGGGCGAAACCATAGGGCCGTCCGGCAACTTCTCCAGCCTGCCGGATGCGGCCAAGTGGATTCTGTCCCTGGGCATGTTGCTTGGACGCCTGGAGATCATTACCGTATTCGTTCTGTGCATTCCGGCGTTTTGGCGGCATTGATCCAGAC
Organism: Pseudomonas sp.; assembly: GCA_044377555.1. GTDB lineage: Bacteria > Pseudomonadota > Gammaproteobacteria > Pseudomonadales > Pseudomonadaceae > Aquipseudomonas. The sequence goes on along the minus strand of JBILYW010000362.1, from coordinate 1,828 downwards.
ACATCTCTAATCAACTGTGGGAGCGGGCTTGCTCGCGAAAGCATCAACTTTATTATCCTGATGCGCCTTGTCGCCCGCATCGCGAGCAAGCCCGCTCCCACAAAAAGAGATCACCATGGGCCAAATCCTGTCACTGCGCCATTACCGTCACGACGTGATTGCCCACAGCCATGAGCACGCGCAAGTGGTGATCAGCTTGTCCGGCACACTCGACTTTGAGGTGGACGGCCGGGCCAGCCTGCTGCACCAGCAGCACTTGATCATCGTGCCCGCCGGGGCCCACCACACCTGCGGCAGCCCCCGGGGCAGCCATTGCCTGGTGCTGGATGTGCCGGGCGAAAACTGGCTCGGACAATCCCTGGGCAATCACGCCGATGCCAGCCGCCGGTTGCTCGACACCGCCGGGCACTTGCCCCTGGACCCCAGGCAACATCAGCTGGTGAGCTGGCTTGCCGCCAGCCCCGTCACTGACCCCCTGATCGCTCGCCAAGGGGCGATTCTGCTGCTGGCCAGCTTGAATACCCTCGCGCCAGAACAAGCCCAACCCAGACGCCTGCCCTTCGGTGCTCTGGATGCCTATATCGACCAGAACGCCGCCTACCCGCTTCAAGTTGCAGATCTTGCACGCATTGCGGGTTTGTCCTGCGCGCGCCTGCACAGTCGCTTCATCACCGAGTGTGGGCAAACACCGATGGACTACATCCGTCAGCGCCGTTTGCACAACGCGCGCACTCTCCTGTGCAATAGCCACCTGCCCATCGGCGAAATCGCCAGCCGCGTCGGTTACAGCTCGCAAAGCGCATTCGCCGCCGCCATGCTCCGCGAATTCGGCGCATCGCCCTCGGTGCTGCGCCGCGAGTCTGGCGACAACTGACGCCAGTCCCGCGACAGACAACCCCCCAACCCGCGCCTTAGACTGCAGCCCTTGCCTGTATTGATTTAAGGATTGCAATGACTCCGCGTACCGCTTTGGGCGCTCTGCATATTGGCGCGTTGATGTTCGGCCTGACCGGCGTGTTCGGCAAACTCGCGGCGGCATCCCCCTCGATCATTGTCTTCGGCCGCGCCGCGTTCGCCGTACTGGCCCTGGCCTGCTTTGCCGGGCTGGCCAAAAGTACGGTCTGGTACCGGTTGTCACTGCGTGACGCGCGCAATCTGCTGCTCAGCGGCTTGCTGCTGGCCGGGCACTGGGTGAGCTTTTTTATCTCGGTAAAGATTGCCGGGGTGGCGATTGCAACGCTGGGCTTTGCCAGCTTCCCGGCGTTTACCGTGATACTTGAAGGGCTGATTTTTCGCGAGCGTATCCGGCTCAACGAAATCATTCTGGTGATACTGGTCAGCGCAGGACTGATCCTCGTCACCCCGAGCTTTGATCTGGCCAGCCAGGCCACCGAGGGCTTGCTGTGGGCGGTTGCCTCGGGCCTGTTGTTTTCGTTGCTGTCCCTCAACAACCGCGCCAACTCGGGGCGGATCCCCGCCGTGCAGGCCGCCATGTGGCAAAACGCGGTGGTTGCCTTGTGCCTGCTGCCTTTCGCTGCCCCGGGGCTGGGTGACGTTCGCCCGCTGGACTGGCTGTGGATCGGCCTGCTCGGCGTGCTGTGCACCGGGGTGGCCCACAGCCTGTTCGTCGCCAGCCTGGCGGTGATCAAGGCACGTACGGCCGCCGTGGTCTTTGCTCTGGAGCCGGTCTACGGCATCACTCTGGCATGGGTGCTGTTCCACGAAACGCCCACGCTGAGCATGCTGCTGGGCGGCGTGTTGATTATCGTCGCGATCGTGGTGTCGAGCCGCATGGCCGGCGGCCCGGCACCGGGCAAGGCATCAGTGG
>JBILYW010000361.1:0-4464 GCA_044377555.1 Pseudomonas sp. | reverse complement strand
GCCTGGCAATCGGCTTTGGTTCTCAGCAGTTGGTGCAAGATGTGATTACCGGCTTATTTATCATCGTTGAAGACACCATCTCGGTCGGCGACTGGGTGGTGATCGACTCCGCCCACGCGGGGACTGTAGAGGGGCTGACCATTCGTACCCTGCGCCTGCGGGACTCGCGTGGCTTTGTGCACTCAGTGCCATTCGGCCAGATCAAGGCGGTGATCAACCATTCCCGACAATTTGCCTACGCATTTTTTTCAGTGCAGTTCACCTACGATACGGACATGGATAAAGCCACTGTTCTGATCCGCGAGGCGGGGAACCAGATCAGTGACGACCCTTTGCTGAGCCTGAGTTTGCAGGGCTCGCTGACAATCTTTGGTGTCGACAGCATGAACCTCGACGGGGTGACGATTACCGCGCAGTTCCGAACCCTGTCCGGGGCGCAGAATACGGTTAGCCGTGCGTTCAATGATCGGCTCAAAAAGCTTGTGGATAAGTCACCGGATGTCCATTTCGCGCAACATTATCCACAGGGCTTTCTTATGCCCGTGCGTGAGCCGGAGGAGGCTTCGCAAGCGCCCGCGCTGGCCAAACGCTCTACTGTGCTGTTGACGGACCTGCCACCAGAGGCACAATGATGGCTTTTGTGCAGGGGCAAAGTTTGTCAGTGACGCGAGGGGCAGAAACCCGCAAAATGCGGCAATCTTGAACATGATCAACAGCTTTCACCGTTGGTTTTCTGGTATATATCACCGTTCTGAATAGACTGAGCCTGCATACCTTATGCGAATGCGCCTTATGTTATTGGGCGGCGGAAATGCCCTCGGGCAGGCGCTGATTCGTCTGGGTGCCGAGGAAGACATTAATTTCCTAGCCCCACGTCCACCGCAAGACGGTTGGGACGCTGCGAGCCTCACGCAACTGCTCGATGACACCCGTCCGGATGCTGTCATCAACCTTGCGTACTACTTCGACTGGTTCCAGGCGCAGTCAGTAAGCGAGGCCCGCTTTGCCGGCCAGGAGCGTTCTGTCGAGCGTTTGGCCGAGCTGTGCCAGCACCACAACATCACTTTGCTGCAACCTTCCAGCTATCGAGTTTTCGATGGTTCGCGAGCGACTGCCTACAGCGAAAAGGACGAACCTGTCCCGCTTGGGTCCCGCGGCCAGGCCTTGTGGCGAATTGAGCAGAGTGTGCGTGCCATTTGCCCGCAACACGTGCTGCTGCGTTTTGGCTGGTTACTGGATGACAGCCCCGATGGCATCCTGGGGCGCTTTCTGGCCCAGGCTGAAAAGCCGGGCGAGCTGTTGATGGCCGATGACCGACGGGGCAACCCGACACCGGTGGACGACGCCGCTCGTGTGATTATCTCGGTGCTCAAGCAGCTGGATTGTGCGGCACCGCTCTGGGGTACTTACCACTACGCCGGGCATGAAGCGACGACGTCGCTGGCGCTGGGCCAGGCGATTCTGGCCGAGGCGCGAAACCTGCACCCGCTGGCAATCGAAGCCCCTACGCCCCAAGCGCATGCCGCACGGCCGGATGCGGCGCAAGAGCCCCAGCATGCAGTGCTGGCGTGCAAAAAAATTCTACACACCTTCGGGATCAAGCCTCGCGCATGGCGCGCGGCGCTCCCGTCTTTACTGGACAGGTTTTATCGTCATGGTTGATGCTCCCGTTTTAATTACCGGCGGTGCCGGATTTATTGGCTCCAATCTTGTGGATGCCTTGTTGGCCAAGGGCTACGCGGTACGAATTCTCGACGACATGTCCACTGGCAAGCGCAGCAACCTGCCGATGGACAACCCACAACTCGAGCTGATCGAGGGTGATGTGGCTGATGCCGCGCTGGTGGCCAAGGCCATGGCCGGTTGCAGCGCAGTGGTTCACCTGGCGGCGGTCGCTTCGGTGCAGGCATCGGTGGACGATCCGGTACGTACTCATCAGAGCAACTTTATCGGCACCCTGAACGTGTGCGAAGCCATGCGCGAAACGGGCATCAAGCGCGTTGTCTTCGCCTCCAGTGCTGCGGTCTATGGCAATAACGGCGAAGGTGAGTCGATTGTCGAAGACACTCCCAAAGCGCCGTTGACGCCTTACGCGGCCGATAAGCTGTCCAGTGAGTACTACCTGGATTTCTACCGTCGTCAGCACGGTCTGGAACCGGTGATTTTCCGCTTTTTCAACATCTTTGGCCCGCGTCAGGACCCATCCTCGCCTTACTCGGGCGTGATCAGCATTTTCAGTGAGCGTGCTGAAAAGGGCCTGCCAATCACCATTTTTGGTGATGGCGAGCAAACCCGTGACTTTGTGTACGTGGGCGATCTGGTGAAGATTCTGGTTCAGGCGATCGAGACCCGTCAGGCTGAAGAGGGCGCGGTAAACGTGGGGCTGAACAAGGCCACCACCCTCAAGCAGATGCTTGAAGCCCTGGGCGAAGTTGTTGGTGAGCTGCCACCGGTCACCTACGGTCCGGCCCGTTCCGGCGATATCCGCCACTCGCGTGCCGACAACAGCCGCTTGTTGCAACGCTTCACCCTTGGCGAAACGACGCCAATGAGTGTCGGGCTGGCGCGCCTGCTTGGCCGCTAAGAACCCCGTCCACAAAAAAGGCGCCTTCAAAGGCGCCTTTTTTTATGGCCGGCTACTTAGAACTTGTAACCCAGGCCCACCATGTAAACCCATGGGTCTACATCCACGTTGACCTTGGCGCGAGTACCGGGAGCGACTGCGTTGTTTTCCACTGTGGCGCGGGTATCGATATCGATATAACGCGCCTGGGCGTTGATCATGATGTTGTCGGTCAGCATGTAGTCAGCACCCAGCTGCCAGGCCATGCCCCACGAGTTTTTAGCCTTGAAATTGTCGAAGCCTGCAGCGCTGGCACTGCTGCCGACGTGTTCGTCATAGATCCAGGTGTAGTTGATACCGGCACCGACGTAAGGCTGGAACACCGACTTGGAATCCAGCGGGTAGTACACAACGCTCAGGGTTGGCGGCAGGTGCTTGAGGCTGCCCAGTTTGCCATTGGCCGCAGGCAGGGCCGTGCCCTTGAGTTTCACGTCATGCTCAAACGGCGTGGCCGCCAGCAGTTCAATACCCACATGGTCAGTGATCATGTAGGCAAAGTTGAGGCCCAATTGCGTGTCGCTGCTCATGGTCGCCTTGCCACCCAGATCAGTGCCCGCCAATGGGCCCTGATCAACCTTGACGCTGGAGCTGTCGGCTTTCGGGTTTACGGTGATGGCACCGGCGCGCAGGATGATGTCGCCTTCTGTGTGTGCCTGGGCAAGAGGGGCGACGACAGCGAGCGCAAGGGCGGCTGCGCTGAGCAAAGACTTGTGCATGGGAGCTCCATTGGGATATTTAAAATTTATATAACCAATGGTAATGAGCACACCGGCCCGCTCAGTTGACCCAGCTCAATGAAATCGTGAAGTTGTGAAAAATTCGTTAGTTGACCAGAAGCTCCCTTGCCTCGAGAAGGGAAGGAGCTTCTGGTTTACTCCGGCAATTCATACACCACGATCTTCTGTGCATCCATCTGATAGCCCGCATCAGCCAGTTCGCTGGTACTGGCCTTGACCTGCATCGCCCCTACGATCCAGTACGGCTGATACAGCTCGTCGAGTTTGACCCCTTCCTTGCTGGTGACATGCACGATCTGGTTTGACGGCGGCGGTGGTACGTGGATGCAGGCGCCGAAGTACGGCACCAGCAAGAAGTCCGTGGTACGACCGTCTTCGCTGACTTCAAGGGGCACGATATACCCCGGTAAACGAATCAGCTGGCCATCCAGCGCCGGGACTACCGGCGCGTTGGGCAAGTCCTGTTTCGCCGCCGGAGCGGTCTCCATGTCACCCATTTGAGACAAGTCGTGCAACGGCGTCATGTCCGGGGCTTCAGGTGGTGCGTCCGGCGGGATCATTTCTGACCAGGTCAGCTCTTTTGGCTCGGCTGCCCACAGCGGCGTCGCAACCAGCAGTAACAGCGCCAGCAGCACGCGTGACATTGCAGACCTTTTCATAAACGTAGGCTCATAAACGAATGGACAGACCATCGGCCAGCGATTGTCGGTAGGCGCGCCATGCAGGCACGCAGCCCATCAACAGGGCGGCCGCCAGAATACCGCCGAGTAGCGTCCATTCATATTCACTTGGCCATGCCAGCGGTAAATACAACCCGTAGTTCGATTGCACATAGCCCTGGGCCACGGCGATACACACATAGAGCAAACCAACACCGGCGATCACTCCGGCCAATGCCAGCGCCAGTGCCTCGAAAACCAGCAGGGTTGCGATATGCCAGGGCCGGGCGCCGACCGAGCGCAGAATCGCCATCTCGCGCCGGCGTTCATTGAGGCTGGTCAGAATCGCAGTGAGCATGCCGATCAACCCGGTGAGCACCACGAACAGCGACACCACAAACAGGGCTTTTTCCGCGGTGCTCATCAAGCTCCAGAGTTCCTGCAG
>JBILYW010000360.1:0-4473 GCA_044377555.1 Pseudomonas sp. | reverse complement strand
GTGGCGCGGGGCCATGCCTGAACCCGCACTTTTAGAACAAAGCAGCCTGCAGGGCGCAGGCCACTTAAGGGTTTCAGGCGTCGGCCGGACTAAGCTCGACGTGAAACCGGCAGCCGTTGGGCTCCATTGTGGTGAGAGTCACACGCCAGCCCTGGCTGTCGCAGATCCGCTGAACCAGCGACAGACCCAGCCCGAGGCCTTCACCGCGTTTTTCGCTGCCGCGAACAAAGGGTTGGAACATGGCCTGACGCTTTTCTTCCGGGATACCGACGCCACTGTCTTCCACCACAAAGCCGCTGGGTTCAAGGGTCAGCCGGATAAAGCCGGTGTCGGTGTAATGCAACGCATTGCGCAGCAAGTTACCCATGACCGCGTGCAGGAAGGTGGCGTTATAGCGGGCATCGAGTGGGTTGCCCGGCTCATAAATCAGCTCCAGCCCCTTGGCTTCAATGGGCTCGCGCCACAGGCTGACCAGGCCTTCGGCCACGGTAGAAAGGGTCACCGTAGGCGACATGCTGGCATCTTCATGTTGCGCTCTGGCCAGCATCAGGAAGGTCTGCACCAGTTCACGCATTTCTTCACAAGCACGCGATATGCGCTCCACCTGTGAGCGACTGCGCTGGTCCAGTGACGGGTTTTCCAGCAACAGCTCACAGGAGCTGGCCAGAACCATCAAGGGTGTACGCAGCTCGTGACTCACGTCACTGGTGAACAACCGTTCGCGGGTCAGGGTGTCACGCAAGCGGCCCAGGGTGGCGTCGAACGCCACTGCCAACTCGCCCACTTCATCGGCCGCGTAGTCCGGCGCCAGCGGCGGTGCCAGCCCCAGCAACTGATCCCGATGGCGAACCTGGCGGGCGAGTCGCACCACCGGAGCCATTACCCGGCGAGCCAGGGTCCAGCCTAAAAAGACCGCCAGCGCCAGGGCCAGTACGAAACCGACCACGACCACGGCAAACAGCACACGCTCGCGCTCTTCAAAATCGCTCTGATCTTGCAGCAGGACATATCGCCGGCCATCGACCACTTCAGCCATCGCGTGATACGACAACTGGTCACGAAACACTTCATGAAAGCCCGGGTCAAGGTGGCGCAGGTCCTTGGGCAAGGCAAAGTCGCCCCGCCCGCCGCTGAAGTAAAACAGCTGGCTTGGCTTGGGCCGATGGTTCCAGTCGGCCACGTTGTCCATTAACAGCAGGCGCTGCAAATCGCCGCCCAGCCCGGCCGAGATGAGCTTTTCTTCGACCAGATGCACGGTGGCAATAATGCCCACGGCGAATGTCCCCGCCACCAACGCACTCATCAACGCAAACGCGATGATGATCCGCTGGGAAAGGCTTTGCTTAAACTCCATCGCGAATCTCGGCGAGGCGGTAGCCCACACCGTGTACGGTTTGCAACAAAGGCTTGTCGAACGGCTTGTCGATCACCTGACGCAATTGGTGTACGTGGCTGCGCAGGCTGTCGCTGTCCGGGCAGTCGTCGCCCCACAGGGCTTCTTCCAGCACTTCGCGGCGCAGCACATGGGGGCTTTTTTGCATCAGCACCGCCAGCAGCTTGAGGCCCACCGGGTTGAGCTTGAGCAGCCGACCTTCACGGGTCACCTCGAGGGTGTCGAGGTCATAGCGCAACTCACCGACCTGCAACTCACGCCGGCCTCCGCCCTGGGCGCGACGTAATACGGCCTCGATTCGCGCGGCCAGTTCCGACAGGGCAAAGGGTTTGAGCAGGTAGTCATCCGCGCCGGACTTGAAGCCTTGCAGGCGGTCATCCAGCTGGTCGCGGGCGGTCAGCATGATCACCGGCGTATCGCGGCGAGCGTCTTCACGCAGGCGTTTGCACAGGGTATAGCCGTCGATGCCGGGCAACATGATGTCCAGCACGATCAGGTCGTAATGCTCGGTAGCCGCCAGGTGCAAACCTGACAAACCGTCCTGCGCGCAGTCAACGGTATAGCCTTTTAGCCCCAGGTAGTCCGCCAGGTTGGCGAGGATATCGCGGTTGTCTTCAACCAATAGAATTCGCATGGGCACATTGTCTCCGTTCGCAGTTACGGCCGTCTTGGCCCGCGCAGCTTAAGGCCAAGTACCGCGCAGGGCCAGCACCGCAGGGCGCTCAAACGATTTAGTTGGCACTCTCACAGAAATGACATTTTTTTTACTATCGGTTCACAAACTCAATACAGTAGCGCCCGCACACTCACGCCCCCCTGCGTTTAAGGAAAAACAACAATGCGTCTGCTGCATACCGCGCCAATGCGCTACCTCCTTCTGTTGACTGGCTGTTGGCTGGCGACCTTCCTTATCACCCGAGGCGTTTTGCTGGTCACCCATCTAGGAGAGGCCGGAAACAACTGGCTGCCGGTGTTTGGTATTGGCTTGCTGTATGACCTTGGCTTTTTGACCTATGCCGCCTTGCCGCTGGGCCTGTATCTACTGCTGTGCCCGCCTGCCCTGTGGCGTCGACGTGGCCATGAGTGGTTCCTGCAAGGCCTGCTGACCGTCAGCCTGTTCGCCATGTTGTTCACCGCCGTGGCCGAGTGGCTGTTCTGGGATGAATTCGGGGTGCGCTTCAACTTTATCGCCGTGGACTACCTGGTCTATTCCGATGAAGTGCTGAACAACGTGCTGGAATCCTACCCCATCGGCCTGCTGCTCAGCGGCATCGCCCTGACGGCCCTGGTGTTGAGCCTTGCCTTGCGCAAGCCGTTCAAGGCCGCGATCAATGCTCCACTGCCGACTTTTCGTACACGTATCGCCACCTTCGCTGGCCTGTTGCTGGTAGCAGGTCTGAGCCTGCAACTGCTTGACCAGGATGGCCCGCGTGGCCAGGGCGGCAACGCCTATCAGCATGAACTGGCAAGCAACGGCCCGTATCAGTTCTTCGCCGCGTTCCGTAACAACGAGCTGGACTACCAGCAGTTTTACGCGAGCCTGCCCGCCGACGTGGTGGCCAAACAATTGCGCAACGAGCTGGCAGAACCCAACGCGACCTTTGTTGGCCAGGACCCGCTGGATATTCGCCGCAACATCGACAACCCCGGCACTGCGCGCCAGCCCAACATTGTGCTGGTCACCATCGAAAGCCTGAGCGGCAAGTACCTGGGCAGCAACGGTGATGGCCGCAACCTGACGCCAAACCTTGATCAGCTGCGCAAAGAGAGCCTGTACTTCAACAACTTCTATGCCACCGGCACTCGTACCGACCGTGGTCTGGAAGCCATTACCCTGGCCATTCCACCCACGCCGGGCCGCTCGATCGTCAAGCGCATCGGCCGTGAAAGCGGCTTCGCCAGCCTGGGCCAGCAACTTAACGCCGTGGGTTATGACAGCGTGTTCGTGTATGGCGGCCGCGGTTACTTCGACAACATGAACGCGTTCTTCAGCGGCAACGGCTACCGTGTCGTCGACCAGAGCAGCGTGAATGAAGCCGATATCCACTTCAAAAACGCCTGGGGCATGGCTGACGAAGACCTGTACCGCGAAACGCTGAAGCTGGCCGATGCCAACTATGCGCAACAAAAGCCGTTCCTGCTGCAGTTGATGACCACCTCCAATCACCGTCCGTACACCTACCCTGAAGGCCGCATCGACATCAAGTCGGGTAACGGTCGCGACGGCGCGGTGAAATACACCGACTACGCCATCGGTCAATTCCTCAAGGATGCGCGTAACAAGCCGTGGTTCGACAACACGATCTTTGTGTTCGTGGCAGACCACACCGCAGGCAGTGCCGGCAAAGAAGACTTGCCGATCACCAACTATCAGATCCCGCTGTTTATTTATGCGCCAAAATTGATCGAAGCCCGTGAGGAGTCGCAACTGGCCAGCCAGATCGACCTTGCGCCGACCTTGCTCGGCCTGTTGAACCTGGATTACCAGTCGACGTTCTTCGGTCGCAACCTGCTGCAGGACAACCCGCTTGCGCCGCGCGTAGTGGTGGGCAACTACCAGCACCTGGGCCTGTTTGACGGCAAAGACCTGGCGATTCTCAGCCCGCGTCAGGGCCTGCGCCGTCACGACGAAGCGTTGACTGCCAGCATTGAGTCCCGCTCACCGGCGACCGATCCGTTGGTTGAACGGGCGATCACCTACTACCAGGCCGCCAGCCATGGCTATAAGCAACAACTGTTGGGCTGGAAGCCGTTGAAATTGGCGCCGGTACAGACAGCAGCGAAGTAAGGCCGCTCCACAGGTAAATCGAGGTCAAACAAGCACAAAAAAGCCCCGCCTGATTACTCAGGCGGGGCTTTTGCGTATCGGGGTAAGGCTGGCTTACATCATGCCGCCCATACCACCCATGCCGCCCATGTCTGGCATACCGCCGCCAGCTGCCTTGTCGTCCTGGATCTCAGCGATCATCGCCTCAGTGGTGATCATCAGGCTGGCAATCGACGAAGCCGCTTGCAGAGCCGAACGAGTCACTTTAGCCGGGTCAAGGATACCCATTTCGATCATGTCGCCGTATTCGCCA
>JBILYW010000359.1:0-4474 GCA_044377555.1 Pseudomonas sp. | reverse complement strand
CGCTGCGCAGCGGTCAGCCGCTGCCCTCGCCCCAAACACTGATCGAGCGGATCCGCCAGATTGAACGCAGCTCCCGGCAGGAGACTGCGACCAGCCCGCCACCTGCGCCGCACAAGCCCGAGCCTGCCGGCGGGCAATTGGCCGAAGGTGAGCGCACCGGGCTGGACACCCTCAAGGTGCCGGCAGAGCTGCTGGAAGATCTGGTCAACCTGGCAGGTGAGGCCTCGATCATCCGTGGTCGCATCGAGCAGCAGGTCAACGATGGTCAGGTGGCGCTTAACGAAATGCAGACCACGCTTGAACGGATGCAGGACCAACTGCGCCGTCTCGACAGCGAAACCCAGGGCCGCCTGCACAGCCGCCCGCACATCGAAGCCGACGGTGTGGCCTATGACGAATTCGACCCGCTGGAAATGGACCACCATTCCCTGCTGCAACAACTGTCCCGTGCCCTGTTTGAATCGGCCTCGGACTTGCTCGACCTCAAGGCCACACTGGCGGCACGTACCCAGGACGCCCATGGCCTGCTGCAAAAACAGGCCCGGGTGAACACCCAGTTGCAAGAAGGCCTGATGGGCACGCGCATGGTGCCGTTCGAGCGCGTGTTGCCGCGCCTCAAACGGGTCGTGCGCCAGGTGGCCAGCGAACTGGGCAAGCAGGTTGAGTTCAGCGTGATCAATGCCGAAGCCGAAATCGACCGCAACGTTCTGGAGCGCATGGTTGCGCCGTTGGAACACATGTTGCGCAACGCCGTCGATCACGGCCTCGAGCCTGCCGGCATCCGCCAGGACAGTGGCAAGCCGGAGCGCGGGCTGATCAGCCTGGAGCTGTCGCATGAAGGCGGCGACGTGGTGTTCGACATGCGCGACGATGGCGCCGGAGTGCCCCTTGAAGCCGTGCGCCGCAAAGCCATTTTGCGCGGCCTGCTGGACCCCGATGCGCCGGCCAGCGACCGCGAGGTGCTGCAGTTCATCCTGCAGCCGGGGTTCTCCACCGCAGAAAAAATCACCCAGATCTCCGGGCGCGGCGTCGGCATGGACGTGGTTCACGAAGAAGTGCGCCAGCTGGGCGGTAGCATGACCATCGACTCGGTGGTCGGGCAGGGCGTGCACTTTCAGATTCGCCTGCCGTTCAGTGTCTCGCTCAACCGCGCGTTGATGGTGCAATGCGCCGACGAGCAATACGCCATCGCGCTCGATACCGTCGAAGGCATCGTGCGTGTGATGCCCAATGAGCTGGAAGGCTATTACCAGCTCAACCCGCCGCTGTATCACTACGGCGGGCAAACCTACGAATTGCGTTACCTGGGCGAGCTGTTGCAAACCGTGGGCAAACCCAAGCTCGTGGGCGAAAGCCATTCGTTGCCGGTGTTGCTGGTGCATTGCCAGGATCAGCGCGTGGCGTTGCAAGTCGACGCCTTGGCGGGCTCGCGTGAAATCGTGGTCAAAAGCCTCGGCCCGCAATTCACCGGGGTGCAAGGTTTGTCGGGTGCGACCATTCTGGGGGATGGCCGGGTGGTGCTGATCCTCGATCTGCTGGCCTACATTCGCGCCCATCAGGCGCGTCAGCCGCTACAGCGGGCCCATCACGAAGCGGTCGGGGCGCTGGAGTTCACCCCGGCGGTACGCCCGCCGCTGGTGCTGGTGGTCGACGACTCGGTCACGGTGCGCAAAGTCACCAGCCGGCTGCTGGAACGCAACGGCATGAACGTCATCACGGCCAAGGACGGGGTGGATGCCATGAGCGTGCTGGAAGAACACACCCCTGACCTGATGCTGCTGGACATTGAAATGCCGCGCATGGACGGCTTCGAAGTCGCCACCCGCGTGCGCAACAACCCGCGCCTCAAAGACTTGCCGATCATCATGATCACCTCGCGCACGGGGCAAAAACACCAGAACCGGGCGATGGCGATTGGCGTCAACGATTACCTGGGCAAGCCGTACCAAGAGTCGGTGCTGCTGGAACGCATCGCCTACTGGAGCAACTTTCATGCTTGACCATCGCGTGGGCAGCCTGACCGGCCTGCTGTTACCGCTTGCGGATCGCTACCTGCTGCTGCCCAACGTCGCCATTGCCGAACTGATCGGCTGGCAGCGCGGCGAACCCAGCAGCGACTCCCCGCCCTGGCACCTTCGCCAGATCACCTGGCGCGAGCACCGACTGCCGCTGATCAGCTTCGAAGCGGCGTGTGGCAGCCCGCTGGTGATAGGCGAGCGGGCGCGCATCGTCATCCTCAATACCCTGAGCGGCGACCCTGAACTCAAATTCATCGCCATGGTGGTGCAGGGCATTCCGCGTTCCTACAAAGTGGACAGCCAATTGAGCTTTGTCGACGTACCGCTATGCCCGCTGGAGCGTGCGGCGGTGCAGGTGGGGGATCACGTGGCAAAGATCCCGGACTTGCTGGCGCTGGAGCGGTTGGTGCGCGGTGAGAGCGCCTACAAAATATGAGTGCGCTGCAAATGCTTAGCTTTTATAAGTCCCATAAAGGGACTTATTAGCGAGGCCGTGAACATGCCTTCATTTAGTGATCCGCTATTACTACGATGCAGTTTTGTATTGATGGTTCTGCAGCAGTAAAATATTACGCGGATAGACCGAGATCCACAGAGGTCCAGGGTGGTGTATGATTGTATTGAATGTAAAAAAATGGGGTTATAGAGTATGTATTCGGTCAGGTATTTAGTAAGTTTGGGGTTGGTTATTGTTGGTTGCTCTGCTGGTTATACAATGATTATTATGTGGGGGATAACAAAGCTGTTGCCGTTGAATGGGTCGGCCTATTGGATTGTTGCGGGTATCGTGTTCTTTGTGGTTGTCACGGTTGGTTTGTGCTTTTATATTCCAAGGCTGCGCAAGATGTGGTAGTTGTGCTCGCAACGTCACGATGTCACTTGTTTTTTGTTGTGGTTTTTTTCTCTTGAGTCATAGAGTTAATTATAATTGAATTAACTAACGCCTCAAAAAATAAAGCGAGTTTGCCCGTTTGTTGGTATGCGAACTCATAATTGATAGGGTCTCGCCGAAAAAGTTGTACGGAGTCCATCTTGCGTATCGGCCGCATCATACCTCCAGCAGACAAGATCAAGTCTATGGATCCATATGCCATATCACCCTTGTAGTCGTCCTCCATAAAATACTGATAAGCGCTTCTAGTAGGTCCATATGCTGATGGGGCGGCAGGGCCGTTATAGATGTTCATCCCGCCTTCATAGATATTATTAACGCCGTGTGCGACAAAAAATGCACCTATGGGCGCTCCCAAGCCGAATGAGGCCCCCGTAACCGCAAAGCCTATCTCAATTTGCATGGCGCCAGCCACAGTCCCGATACCGTTTTTAGCATAAAAAAGTGCTTTGGAAGTTAGATCAGCATGTTCTGCTCTTATCTCCTGCACACCCTCCCAAGCACTTATTATTCCGTCGTTAACATCCTTTATGATTTCGTTAGCATAGCCAGAGACGGCTGAAGTGAACTGTAACTGAGTAACACCATCATTGAAGTTTGTAGCTCCCATAGTGCATCCTAATGCAACAAGGTCGGAGGCTGCTTTGGCGACATCATTAATATCACACGACGGCTCACTCACCTTCATTACCCCAAGAGCTATAGGCGCTCGTGCTTGCTTGATGGTGTGCCCAACTAATTTCCCGGTATCTAATCGCCACAACTTCCTGTGGTTGCGAGTCACCCATATGGATAGCATGTGGAACCTGAATACTTAAATTGGCAATGCGTGCACCGCTTAATACAACAGTAAAGTATTTTTCGTTGAAGCCAGCAGGGGAGGTACGATAAAAATTGATTTTACACTCTATCTCTTCACTTTCATGAAGGGCGCTGGCTAACAAAGGTGTGGATTTGTCAATGTTTTTAGTGAGGACGACTGGCATATGTTTGCCACGGCTCCCTGACGTACTTCCGTCATTGCCAGCAGCCATATTATGAGAGTAAGCCAACACCATTATTTCGTCTTCGTGGCCAGCTTGACACTTGCTACCTATAGAGTCCTGGCCGGAGCAGCCAGCGGAAATCACGCCTTGTTTTTTTCCGGTAATTGTCATGTAGCTATGATTAGCCATGCGTTTCTCTCCTGTCAGTCAGCCGAGAATGTTATTACAAGGGTTTTAAGTGTGTTGTAGGAGGTTTCTGAAATGATGTATTGGTGCTAGGCGCAATGCGCTCGGGATTGTTTCGGAAAGTTCGGGCAAGGGAAGGGATTGGTCGTATCAAATCTGCCTTTTTGGGGGTGGCGGTGCGACGATTCGACTTGCTCGCGATGCAGGCAATGCGGTCTGCCAGTCAAAGCGCAGTGAGGCCATCGCAAGCAGGTTCGCTCCCACAGAGCCTGTGCAAGGCTGGTTTTCGACGAATGCAGCATTGCCCTTTAAGTTCGCAACCTTGACCCTTATCTCGTATCAAAGTGACACGGTCGCACAATCAGTTCTTGAGGATGTTGCACATGTATCAC
>JBILYW010000358.1:0-4492 GCA_044377555.1 Pseudomonas sp. | reverse complement strand
CGTCTCTCATCCAGCTCACGGGTACCTATCACAACCTGTTGCGTCGCTGGGCAGAGGTGTAAGCCATGAGTTTTCAAATACGCCGCGAAGAAGTGCTCGATGGCGATCAACTGAGCGCCATGCTGGCTGAAAACCCGGCGAAAGCCGCCCAGGCCATTTTGATGGCGGCCAAGCAAGGCATCGTCGACGGACAGGCATTGCTTGGCCAGATTTTGCTCGACGGGCAAGGGATCAAAGGCGACCCCGTACTGGCTAAACGCTGGTTTCAGATCGCGGCGAATGAAGGCCACCTGATGGCCCGCAACATGCTCGGGCGTTGCTGGGAGCATGGCTGGGGCGGGCCCGTCGACTTCACGCTGGCCAGCCTTGAATATCGGCAAGCGGCAGAGGCCGGGCTGGATTGGGCGCTCTACAATTACGCCAACTTGCTGGCGACCGGTCGCGGTGTGGCACAAGACCAGCGCGCGGCTTTCAAGTTGTACTGGGTGGCGGCACAGGCCGGCCATGCCAAGTCGATGAATCTGGTGGGCCGTTACCTTGAAGAGGGCGTGCATTGCCCGGGTGATAAGCAGGCAGCGTGTATTTGGTACGAACGCTCGGCCCGGGGCGGTGATTTTCGTGGCCAGTTCAGCCATGCCTCGGTACTGGCAGAGTCCGGAAACATTGATGAGGCCCTGGTCTGGTTTGAGCGCGCATTGGCGGGAGGCAATCTGAACTTTTTGCGTGTGAGTTACTTGGCCCTGCGGGAGGCCAAAGAGCCTCGTGTCAGAGCAATCAGCGACCTTTGGCAAGCACGCATCAATAGTCTCCTGAACAGGAATGACTGATATTAATTACGCCGCTGCGGGTCATGCTCGTACGCGGCGTTTTAGTTTGTCTGCGTGGCGAATGATTTGTTTGGGTAAGTATTCTTTTTTGTTTTTGTCGTTATCTGACAAGTTGCCGGGTCGCATTGTAATTGATTAATGATCTTTGAAGATTGATTCTGTTTTGGCAGGATAATTATTTAAAGGGAATTAATATGCAAGGTGATAATCACGCACGCGTTGAAAGTATTGAAGATGCCAGGCCGCTAGAAGAGATGACTTCCCTGGATGCGGCCATTTACTTGCCGTCGCAATATATCCAGGTGCTGGCGGGTGAAAAGGATGCTGCGGTTTCAAAGGATGAATTGGGGTTTATTGTCCGGCGCAGTGATATACACAGCATCCGTGCTTATGTGCGCGAATCGCGGGCATTGCCGGTCGATTACAATAAGATCGTGGCATGGTTCGGGACTAATACGCAGACCGTACCGGGGCTCGAGCCTGCGAGCATTCAGTCGTTTCATCAGCGTGTTGTACAACACGCCGGAACATGGTCGGCGCTGGAACGCGATACAAAAGAGCTCAGCCGGCAACTCAACAGGTTCTCGGACAGTTTTATTACGACAGCTAACGGCATTATTGAGCTGATCAATAAAGTTGAATTCGAGCGCTTTCTCACGGGCACGCTTAATGAATTGACTGCGGAGGAAGAAGCCGCGCTGAAGACAATTATTCTGACTTCAACAGAGCTTAAAGCAGTTCGTGTTGTCAGGGAGTACGTGCTGCTGATTAAAAAAGATACCGACGCCTACATCAACAAAGCCACTGCTGTTGGTGCGTTGGCCGCCGAGTTCGAACGGGTGTTGTCGGATGAGTTGATTCACGAAGTCAACGGCAAGCTGGATGCTTATGCGAAGCGGGGGCTGTCCAAGGAGCGTGAAATTTTAGTCGCTCGTATAAAAGAGCTCGACAGTGAAATCGAGCAGTTGATCAAGGACTATAAGTCCCAAGTGCTGTATGGCCATTCAGGGTTTTTTTTAGGGCCCATCGGATTAGCCATCACGGGCGGGATATTTGGAGTGAAAGCTGAGGCCACACGAGCCCGGAAAAACAAACTGATTGCCGAGCGCGAGACCGCCAGACAAGGCAGTCAGGAGCAAGAGAGGCTGGTCCAGGTGCTGGATGCCACTCAGCAGCGTTTTACAGATTTGCGCAGCCGTATGCTCGGCGCCGAGCAGGGGGCCAAACAGTTGGCGCAAGTATGGGGCTACATTGCCAAATACCTCGATGAAGCCGCCTATCAGTTGGAGGGGGTGGATGACCTTGCCCGGCTACACAGGTTCAAACTTGATTTTTCTCAACTGTTGAATCCCTGGACGCGTGTTAAAGACTATAGCGTGCAGATATCCAACGCTTTCAATGAAATTATCGATGGGCGTCTTTGAATAAAGGGACTGGATTCATGAATAGGGATATTGGACCGATGGTTTATGAAAATCCTGATATGCCGGGTGTTTTTACCGGGCTGAAGAAATTCAATGCGGTGGCGGTTAATCGTGAATACGATTTTATTCCATCTTTACAAGAGCGTTTGGTTCTGGCGGCCAGAAGTTTGAGTAGTGGTGCGCGCACTATTGTTGATCAGGTGCGTCATCTTGATGTGGTCGTTGAAAGTTCGGGGTTCGATGCGCTGCTGGAACAATGGGTTGCCATCCGGGCGCACACTGAATTGACAGTGGAAATACAAACTTCTGCGATCATTGCACTCAATGACACCTGCGCCCAGCGGATAAATCGCATCGTGAGTGCTGTCGGGGCAGCCAAAGAATACATAGCCCAGCGGGCCGATGAGGGGGAAGGGTTAAATCTGGATCACTACGCTGATCCGTTGCTCGCTTATGATGTGGCAAGGCTCGAAGCGTTGGAGCAGCAGGCTGTAACACTGCAGGTAGAAGAAGACAGGTTGCGTGCGGATAAACAGGTCATGGACGCCGCGGTCACTATCCTTCAAGCACGAACATGGCTGGATCATGTAAGGGATATACTGCCGACCACTGAACAAGTTCAAGCGCTTGTAACTTCTGCGTTGGTAGGAAGGGCGGAGGCGGATGTGGTGGTGGCTGCCATTGAGCGCGTTACGCTGTACCTGGGCTTTTTCGACGGTGGCTATCGTTTGTTTGCCCTGACGGAAGCACGCAACAAAATAGCGGATAAGTTATCTGACTTGCGAGTGTTGAAAAATAAAAACATGACAGACGCTCGAGTATTGAAAGAGCGTGCAGAACAAATAAGGCGTCATGCCGAGTTGGTTGAGGCTCGGGCGTACTGGGTTCACAACATGAGGCTGGTTGCCAAGGGGATTGCGGTGTTTATCGCCCGGGTTCACCCGACCACTGAAGTGAATGAGAACTCGATTCAGCAGGTATCGGCAGAGCTGGCAGGGTTTCAGCGCTTCTTGCGGCGTATCAGTCGCTAGCCGCTAATGACAGCCCCCCGGACGCTTGTCCGGGGGGCATGTATTTACAGGTAGAAAGACTTCAGCGGCGGGAAACCATTGAACTCAACGGCGCTGTAGCTGGTGGTGTAGGCGCCGGTGGATAGCCAGTACAGACGATCACCGATAGCCAGGTTCAGTGGCAGGCCGTACTTGTAGTTTTCGTACATGATGTCGGCGCTGTCGCACGTTGGGCCGGCAATGACGACTTCTTCCATTTCGCCTTTCTTTTCAGTCCAGATCGGAAACTTGATGGCTTCGTCCATGGTTTCGATCAGGCCAGAGAATTTGCCCACGTCTGTGTAAACCCAGCGCTCCACGGCGGTGCGGGATTTACGGGCTACCAGAACCACTTCACTGACCAGAATACCGGCGTTGGCAATCAGCGAGCGGCCCGGCTCCAGAATGATTTCTGGCAGGTCGTCACCGAAATCTTCCTTCAGGAAGCGAATGATTTCCTCGGCGTAGGTTTCCAGGCTGTTGGTGCGGGTAATGTAGTTGGCCGGAAAGCCGCCGCCCATGTTGATCAGCTTGAGCACGATGCCGTCTTCTTCTTTCAGGCGCTCGAAGATCACTTTGACCTTGGCGATGGCCGCATCCCACACGCTGATGTCGCGTTGCTGGGAGCCCACGTGGAACGAGATGCCGTAAGGCACCAGGCCCAGGTCACGGGCCAGGATCAGCAGGTCCATGGCCATGTCGGTCTGGCAGCCAAATTTGCGCGACAAAGGCCAGTCAGCCGTAGTCGAGCCTTCAGTCAGAATCCGCACGTAGATTTTCGAGCCCGGAGCGGCCTTGGCGATGTTGCGCAGGTCGGCTTCGGAGTCGGTGGAGAACAGGCGCACGCCCTTCTCGTAGAAGTAGCGAATGTCTTTGGATTTTTTGATGGTGTTGCCGTAGCTGATGCGATCCGGGCCAACGCCACGGTCCATCACTTTGTCCAGCTCGTAGATCGACGCGATGTCGAAGCTCGAACCTTTGTCGCGCAGCAGGTCGATGATTTCCACGGCCGGGTTGGCTTTAACGGCGTAGTACACCTTGGCGAAATCAAAGCCGGCGCGCAGGTCGTCGTACGCCTTGCTGATCATGGCGGTGTCGATCACCACGAACGGGGTTTCTTGTGTGTCAGCGAAAGCCTTCATTTTTTGGAAGGTTTCACGCGCGTAATAGTCTTCGACCTGAATCGACATGG
>JBILYW010000357.1:0-4495 GCA_044377555.1 Pseudomonas sp. | reverse complement strand
TCACGCTTCAGTCTTGTTCGCAGCAGCTTTCTCGACAGCTTCTTTAATCAAAGCCTGCAAAGAACCATCAGCAGCCATCTCAGCCATGATGTCGCTGCCGCCAACCAACTCACCACCGACCCACAGTTGTGGGAAAGTTGGCCAGTTAGCGTATTTCGGCAGATTGGCGCGAATTTCTGGATTCTGGAGGATGTCCACGTAAGCGAACTTCTCGCCACAGCCCATCACAGCCTGAGCAGCCTTGGCCGAAAAGCCGCACTGCGGAGCATTCGGAGAGCCTTTCATGTAGAGCAGAATGGTGTTGTTGGCAATCTGGTCTTTAATAGTTTCGATGATATCCATGGAGCACCTCGGCTGAACTTTCCGACTCAGTTGTCGGCACGGTGGCGTATTGTAACGGAAAGCCAAGCGTCACGCTCGGTCTCCCAAGCCAGCGGTTTCCTACTGCCAGCGCAGGCACACAAAATTGCCAAGCAACGTAAGGGCAGTGTACAAATGGGCAGCTGAGGTGAGGCAAATCACTTGATCGTGGTTACAGCCACGCGCTCATGCAGCGCAAGACTCGCTCAAACCTCTGAACACGTGACCCTTATTGGCAAGACGCGACATTTCCTTATAAGATCGCGCCTTCCCCTATTTCGTCGCCCCGTGCGGCTTTCGCCGCAGGTCTCGCCCGTTTTTCCGAAAACCCCGGCTTTGAGCATCTGCGGTCGTTGCAAAAAAGGTAGTTAATGATGAGCGCAAGGCACTTTCTCTCCCTGATGGATTGCACGCCCGAAGAGCTAGTCAGCGTGATTCGTCGAGGTATCGAGCTGAAGGACCTGCGTCAACGCGGCGTTCTCTTCGAACCCCTCAAAGGTCGCGTACTGGGCATGATTTTCGAGAAGTCATCGACCCGCACCCGACTGTCATTTGAAGCCGGCATGATCCAGCTGGGTGGCCAGGCAATTTTTCTGTCGCCTCGCGATACACAATTGGGCCGTGGCGAGCCTATCGGCGACTGCGCAATTGTTATGTCTCGGATGCTCGACGCCGTAATGATCCGTACCTTCGCCCACAGCACGCTGACCGAGTTCGCAGCCAATTCTCGCGTACCCGTCATCAATGGCTTGTCGGACGACCTGCACCCATGCCAACTGCTGGCCGACATGCAAACCTTCCTCGAACATCGCGGTTCGATCAAAGGCAAAACCGTGGCCTGGATCGGCGACGGCAACAACATGTGCAACAGCTATATAGAAGCGGCCATCCAGTTCGATTTCCAGTTACGCATTGCCTGCCCCGAAGGTTACGAGCCTGCCCCGGAATTCGTGGCCCAGGCAGGTGACCGCATTACCATCGTCCGTGATCCACGTGAGGCCGTGGCAGGTGCCCATCTGGTGAGCACAGACGTATGGACCTCTATGGGTCAGGAAGAAGAGACCGCCAAACGCCTGGAGCTGTTTGCCCCGTATCAGGTCAACCGCGCCCTGCTCGACCTGGCTGCCGACGATGTGCTGTTCATGCACTGCCTGCCGGCTCACCGCGGCGAAGAGATCAGCCTTGACCTGCTGGATGACAGCCGCAGCGTGGCATGGGATCAGGCTGAAAACCGCCTGCACGCGCAAAAAGCGCTGCTCGAATTTCTTGTCCAGCCGGCGTACCAACCCGCATGAGCCAGCCGTTATTGCTCAACCTCAGTGATCTGGCCTGTGGGTATCAGGGCCAGAGCGTCGTGCAAAACCTCAACCTGCACCTCAATGCCGGCGATATTGGTTGCCTGCTTGGCTCCTCTGGGTGCGGTAAAACCACCACCCTACGGGCGATTGCAGGTTTTGAGCCGATACATCAGGGCGAAATCACGCTGGCAGGCGAAGTCATCTCCAAAGCCGGTTTCACCCTGGCACCCGAGAAACGTCGCATCGGCATGGTGTTTCAGGACTACGCCCTCTTTCCGCACCTGAGCGTAGCCGACAATATTGCCTTCGGGATTCGCAAACACCCGAATAAAGAACGCGTGACCGAAGAGCTGCTTGAACTGGTCAATCTGAAAAACCTGGGCAAGCGCTTCCCCCACGAGCTTTCTGGCGGCCAGCAGCAACGTGTTGCCCTGGCCCGCGCCTTGGCGCCAGAGCCGCAACTGCTGCTGCTGGATGAACCGTTCTCCAACCTCGATGGTGAGCTGCGGCGCAAACTCAGCCATGAAGTGCGCGACATCCTGAAAGCCCGTGGTACCAGTGCGATTCTGGTGACACATGATCAGGAAGAAGCCTTCGCTGTAAGCGACCATGTAGGCGTGTTCAAAGAAGGCCGTCTTGAGCAGTGGGATACGCCCTACAACCTCTACCACGAGCCCCTGACGCCGTTTGTGGCGAGCTTTATCGGTCAGGGCTACTTTATTCGCGGCCAACTCCTAAGCCCCGAGTCGGTGCAAACCGAGCTGGGGGTTTTACGCGGCAATCGGGCTTACATCTGGCCAACGGGCGGCGCGGTTGATGTACTGCTGCGCCCGGACGATATCGTCTACGCCCCCGAGAGCGACTTGAAAGCACGGATTATCGGCAAGACCTTCCTCGGCGCCTCGACCCTGTACCGCCTGCAACTGCCTACCGGCAGCCAGCTGGAGTCGATTTTCCCGAGCCATGCCGACCACCTGCCAGGTACAGAAGTGGGCATTCGCGTAGCGGCAGAGCACCTGGTAATGTTCCAAACCAGCGGCAGCATCGCAGCGCAAATCCCGCATTCCGACTCAGGCGTAAGGCGCTTCAGCACCACCGACTGAAATTGTGGGAACCATCCTGCTCGCGATACAGACAACGCGAGCAGGATGGTTCTTACATTAGCGTCAGCTTATTGTCTCCCGACTTCCGCAAACTGCGCCTGCGTATGCTCTGCCAGTACTGCAGGGGCAAGCTCTACTTCCAGCCCGCGTCGTCCGGCGCTGACAAAAATCGTCTCGAAAGCCTCTGCACTTCTATCAATGAAAGTGCGCAGTCGCCTCTTCTGTCCCAGAGGGCTGATCCCACCCAACAGATACCCCGTTGAACGCTGAGCGGCCGCAGGATCAGCCATTTCGACTTTTTTTACCCCCGCCGCCTGTGCCAGCGCTTTTAAATCAAGGCTTCCGACGACCGGTACAACCGCAACCAATAACTCCCCCTTTTCACTGCTGGCCAACAGCGTCTTGAACACTTGGGCCGGCTCCAGCCCAAGCTTCTCCGCGGCCTCCAACCCGTAGGACGCCGCCTTGGGGTCATGTTCATAACTGTGTACCCGATGTTCGGCGCGAACTTTTTTCAGCAGGTCCAGTGCAGGCGTCATGACAGCTCCAGTCTTGAAAGGGGGGAGAGAAAACCAATGGCTGATTTTAGGCCATAGGCCAACAAAAAGGCGCTAACACAGGGCTTTTCGCCCTGAATTCAGCTGAAACGTTACACGTGAGCCTACCGATTCGTAGCGTTTTCTTACAGAAAAACCAATACCAAAACATGCTCCTAAAGTCAGAATGTGAATGGGCGTTCACTTTCGACCTTTGACAGCAGTGTTTCTTGTCTATATTTTTTCGAATCTGAATATGCCAAGTTATCACCCACACAACTTTGCCTGACCCTTAAATCAGTAATGCGCATTTTCCGGTTAAGGTTCAGGCGCACTGCCAACCTGATTGACGACGTCAAAAAACAACAATAACGAGGTTTGACATGACGACTGCATCGCAGCACCCCACGCTTTCAGGCCAGTGCCTGGCCGAATTTCTCGGCACCGCGCTTCTCATCTTCTTCGGCACAGGTTGCGTTGCGGCTCTCAAGGTCGCGGGCGCGAGTTTTGGGCTATGGGAAATCAGCATCATCTGGGGCATCGGCGTGAGCATGGCGATTTACCTGACGGCAGGCGTTTCCGGCGCACACCTGAACCCGGCAGTCAGCATCGCACTTTGCCTGTTCACCGATTTTGACAAACGCAAACTGCCGTTCTACATCCTTGCCCAGATCGCAGGTGCCTTCTGCGCTGCGGCGTTGGTTTACACGCTCTACAGCAACCTGTTTTTCGATTACGAACAGGCGCACAACATGGTTCGCGGCAGCCAGGCCAGCCTGGAGTTGGCATCGGTGTTCTCGACCTACCCACACCCTTCCATCACGGTACTGCAGGCCTTCCTCGTAGAGATGGTGATTACCGCTATCCTCATGGGCGTAATCATGGCCCTGACCGACGACAAAAATGGCTTGCCGCGCGGTCCGTTGGCACCCTTGCTGATTGGCCTGCTGATTGCCGTTATCGGTAGTTCAATGGGCCCCCTGACAGGCTTTGCGATGAACCCGGCGCGGGATTTCGGGCCTAAGCTGATGACTTTCTTTGCTGGCTGGGGTGAAATTTCGTTTACCGGCGGACGTGATATTCCGTACTTCCTGATTCCAATCTTTGCACCGATCGTAGGTGCCTGCCTGGGTGCAGCCATTTATCGCGGGTTGATTGCCCGCCACTTGCCAGAAGTAGCGCCGGCAGCCACTGACGC
>JBILYW010000022.1:0-13341 GCA_044377555.1 Pseudomonas sp. | reverse complement strand
ACTGTGGGTCGGTGGTGAGTTGGTTGGCGGCAGCGACATCATGGCTGAGATGGCTGCTGATGGTTCTTTGCAGGCTTTGATTAAAGAAGCTGTCGAGAAAGCTGCTGCGAACAAGACTGAAGCGTGACCACAGTCGCGCTGTAACGGTTGTTAAATTACAGCGTATAAAAAAGCCCCGCTCCTGATAATCAGGGCGGGGCTTTTTAATGGGGGTTAGTTACTCACCCATTTGTGATTGCAGATAGTTCTCAATGCCAACTTTGTCGATCAGGCCCAATTGGGTTTCCAGCCAGTCGATATGTTCTTCTTCAGATTCAAGAATATCTTCCAGCATTTCGCGGCTGCCAAAGTCACCGACCACTTCACAGTGCGCAATGGCTGCTTTGAGGTCGGCATGGCCAGTCTTCTCAATGCGCAGGTCGCACTCGAGCATTTCTTTGGTGTGCTCGCCGATGTGCAGCTTGCCAAGGTCTTGTACGTTCGGCAGGCCTTCCAGGAACAGGATTCGTTTGATCAGCTTGTCCGCGTGTTTCATCTCGTCGATGGACTCGTGGTACTCGTGAGCACCCAACTTCTCCAGGCCCCAATCCTGATACATGCGTGCATGCAGGAAGTATTGGTTGATAGCGACCAGCTCGTTACCGAGAATTTTGTTGAGATGCTGAATGACTGAAATATCGCCTTTCATGTCCGGAGCCTGCCTTGATTAACCGTATATAAGGCAGAGTTTGAGCCGCACCTTGATGGCTGTCAAACCTAAGTAGTTGAATAATATATGAAAATTAATCGGAATAAGAATGTTTGTGTTCCGCGTCTTGGGCCTAAGCACTTGAATTTTAGGCATAAAAAAACCGAACACTAAGTTCGGTTCTTTGGAATGAGTCAATTATGCGGCTGAAAATTCTGCTGGAAAACTCATGGCCGCCTGGCTGGCTTGCAGTGAGGTCAGGGTTTCGCGAACCACTTGCTTGGCCAGACACGCACATTTACCGCATTGGCTGGCAACACCTGTTGCTTCACGAACTTCGCGGTAGCTGCAGCAACCGTCGTAGATTGCGTCGCGGATTTTTCCATCGGTGACGCCAGTGCAAAGGCAAACGTACATAAATAAGAACCATCACTGGTTGGGATTCAATGCGATAGATCTTAATGTTAACGAGAATGATTGTCAAAGTGCCTTGAGTCTCAATTGTTGTTTCCCAGCACCGTGCTGACGAACGGTCTTGGGTCTGTGCTTTCCCGCGCTGAAAAAGGGTTAAGGCCCGTTCCGACCGGCGGTGTATGATGGTCGGTCATTTTCACGCAGGTACTGGCCACGAGACTGCAGTTGCACGATGGCGGCCAGGTCCTGTTTTTTGCACCGCACACCAGGAGATATCCAATGAGCGTACTCGTAGGCAAACAAGCCCCTGACTTCACCGTCGCTGCCGTACTTGGCAATGGCGAAATCGTTGACAGCTTCACACTGTCCACCGCCATCAAAGGCAAATACGGCCTGGTGTTCTTCTACCCGCTGGATTTCACTTTCGTTTGCCCGTCCGAGCTGATTGCTCTGGATCACCGCATTCCTGAGTTCCAGGCGCGTAACGTTGAAGTGGTTGCCGTATCGATCGACTCCCATTTCACTCACAACGCATGGCGCAACACGCCAGTGAACAATGGCGGCATCGGCCAGGTGAAATACACCATGGCTGCTGACATCAATCACGCAATCTGCAAGGCCTACGACGTTGAAACCGAAGGCGGCGTTGCTCTGCGCGGCGCATTCCTGATCGATGACAAGGGCGTTGTACGTTCCCAGATCGTTAACGACCTGCCACTGGGCCGTAACATGGACGAGCTGCTGCGTCTGGTTGACGCTTTGCAATTCCACGAAGAGCACGGCGAAGTTTGCCCTGCCAACTGGAAGAAAGGCGACAAGGGCATGACCGCTTCGACTGCAGGTGTTGCTGCTTACCTGACTGAGAATGCTGACCAGCTGTAAAGGTTAGTTTCAGGCATAAAAAAACCGGACCCAGTGTCCGGTTTTTTTATGGAGCGGGATAAACCCAAACGGCTTGATCAGTCGTTGAAGTCTTTCCAGCCGCCCATTTGTTTCCAGCGGTTGACGATGCCACAGAACAGTTCAGCAGTTTTCTCGGTGTCATAACGTGCCGAGTGGGCTTCACGCCCGTCAAAATCGATGTCGGCGGTTTGACAGGCTTTGGCCAGCACGGTTTGGCCGTAAGCCAGGCCAGCCAGGGTCGCTGTATCAAAGCTCGAGAACGGGTGAAACGGATTGCGTTTCATGTCCAGGCGCGCAACGGCTGCGTTGAGGAAGCCCAGATCGAAGCTGCTGTTATGGCCAACCAGAATGGCGCGTTTGCAGCCATTGGCTTTCAGGGCCTTGCGCACACCACGGAAGATGTCGGTCAAGGCTGTCTCTTCGCTGACGGCCATGCGCAGCGGGTGATCCAGCTTGATGCCGGTGAACTCCAGCGCGGCAGCTTCGATGTTGGCGCCTTCAAACGGTTCTACACGGTGGAAATAGGTGTGCTCCGGGTATACGAAGCCTCTTTCGTCCATACCGATCGTTACTGCGGCGATTTCCAGCAAGGCATCAGTGGCGCAGTTGAAACCACCGGTTTCAACATCGATTACGACCGGTAGATAGCCGCGAAAACGCTCGGCCATCGGGTGGCGCGATCCGCCGCCATGGCCGCCTTCGTGTTCGTCATCATAATGGTCGTCACTCACAGCTGTTCCTCAAGCAGGCGCCAGCGCAGTTTTTCACCGGCGCGCAGCGGGATTACGGTCAGCTCGCCGAAAGGCAGGCTGTTTGGGGCGGTCCATTCCTGGCGAACCAGGGTGATCTGTTCGGTGCTCGGGGCCAGCCCGTAGAAACGAGGGCCGTTCAAGCTGGCAAAAGCTTCCAGTTTGTCCAGCGCATTGCGCTGTTCAAAAGCTTCGGCGTACATCTCGATGGCCGCATAAGCGGTATAGCAGCCGGCACAGCCGCATGCAGCTTCTTTGGCGTGCTGGGCATGGGGTGCCGAGTCGGTGCCCAGGAAGAACTTCTCGCTGCCACTGGTTGCGGCATCCAGCAGAGCTTCCTGATGGGTGTTGCGCTTGAGGATCGGCAGGCAATAGAAGTGCGGGCGAATACCGCCAACCAGCATGTGGTTGCGGTTGTAAAGCAAGTGATGAGCCGTGATGGTTGCGCCGACGTTGGCCGAAGCCTCGTTGACGAACTGCACCGCGTCTGCGGTGGTGATGTGTTCAAACACCACTTTCAAGGTCGGGAAACGCTCTACAACACGGCGCATATGCTCGTCGATGAAGATTTTTTCGCGATCAAAGACGTCCACGTTGGCGCGGGTGACTTCGCCGTGTATCAGTAATGGCATGCCAACTTCGGCCATGACTTCAAGCACCGGAAAGATCGCGTCGATGCTGGTCACGCCGGAGTCGGAGTTGGTCGTTGCGCCGGCCGGGTACAGCTTGGCAGCATGGACGAACCCGCAGGCTTTGGCCGTACGAATGTCTTCTGGCTGTGTTCGGTCAGTAAGGTAAAGCACCATCAGCGGCTCGAAGCGGCTGCCGGCCGGGCGCGCAGCAAGAATTCGCTGGCGGTAGGCATCGGCTTCGGCTGCATTACGCACCGGAGGTACCAGGTTGGGCATGATGATGGCGCGGCCAAAAGTGCGCGCTACATCCGCAACAGTGTGGGGCAACACAGCACCATCGCGAAGATGTATATGCCAGTCGTCGGGACGCAGCAGGGTCAGGCGGTCAGACATTGGGGATTCCAGGCGGGTCAAACTGATGTGAATGCTACCGGAAAAGACTCTATCAGGCACTCGCTATCAAGTTTTGTGGTGAGTAACCGATATCTCCAGGGTATGCCGTAAATCGGTTGACTGTTTTTTTGCAGTACAAGCCTGTGGAGCCTCCCGTGCGCCAGCGTTATTTCATCCTGCTCAGTATGTTTGCCAGCCTGCCGGCCATGGCTCTGACTTTTCAGACACGGCTGGAGAATATCGAGTGGAAAGTGGAAGGCGATAAATTCGAATGCCGTCTGATCCAGCCCATTACTGACTTCGGTTCCGGAGCCTTTGTGCGTCGGGCTGGCGAGCAGGCCGTTTTCCGCCTCAATGCATACAGTCCGATGCTTGGCGAGGGCTCTGCAACTCTACTGGCGGCGGCTGCACCGTGGCAGCCGGGGAGGGGAGACATTGATCTGGGGGCCGTACGCATCGGACGTGGACAGGTATTGTTCAACAGCTCTCAAGCCCAGGCGGGACGCTTGTTTCGCGGTCTGCTCGAAGGGCGAAGCCCGCTGGTAAGGCATTTCTCCCGCGAGGGTAGCGTGTCGGAAGTTCGTCTATTGCCGGTCAGATTTCGCCAGGCTTATAGGGATTACGAGGCCTGCACGGCAAAGCTGCTGCCCAAAAACTTTGAACAGGTCAGGTACAGCCAGATCGGATTTCCTGGTAGCGGTACCGAACTTGATCCCAATGCGCAGAGCAGCCTGCAAGTGATGGTTGAGTACTTGAAGGCAGACCCTTCGGTCAATCACGTCACCCTGGACGGTCATTCGGACAATCAGGGCAATCGGTTGACCAATCGCGAGTTGTCCCGGCGCCGGGCATTGGCCGTGATGAATTACTTCAAGGAAAACGGGTTGCAGGAGTCGCAGATCACGGTGCGTTTCCACGGCGAACAATACCCGCTGGCGCCGAATACCAATGGGGCAAATCGCGCCAAAAACCGCCGGGTCAGTGTCCGTCTGGAGCGGCTCCCTGAGCCTGTAAAAGCGGTTCCGTCAGTGGTTGTTACACAGCCTTCTGCAATTTCTTGAAGCGATCGTCTGGTCGCGGCCTTGACATAATCTGTCGCTTTGTCGTCTTAAGCTGTCGCGCCTCTGTAAATTCACGCATATGGGCGGTAGACTGTTCGGCTTTTCGAACAACCCGTGGAGTGATGGCATGGCGGACGTAAACAAGGTCGTTCTGGCTTATTCGGGCGGCCTGGACACTTCGGTGATCCTGAAGTGGCTGCAGGATACTTATAACTGTGAAGTCGTAACCTTCACCGCTGACCTGGGTCAGGGCGAAGAAGTCGAACCGGCACGTGCCAAGGCGCAAGCCATGGGCGTTAAGGAAATCTACATTGATGACCTGCGTGAAGAGTTTGTTCGAGACTTCGTTTTCCCGATGTTCCGCGCCAACACTGTTTACGAAGGCGAGTACCTGCTGGGTACTTCCATTGCTCGTCCGCTGATCGCCAAGCGCCTGATTGAAATTGCCAATGAAACAGGCGCAGACGCCATTTCCCACGGCGCAACAGGTAAAGGTAATGACCAGGTTCGTTTTGAACTGGGCGCCTATGCCTTGAAACCAGGGGTCAAGGTTATTGCTCCTTGGCGTGAGTGGGACTTGCTCTCCCGTGAAAAGCTGATGGATTACGCTGAAAAGCACAATATCCCGATCGAACGTCACGGCAAGAAGAAATCCCCGTACTCGATGGATGCCAACTTGCTGCACATCTCCTACGAGGGCGGTGTGCTGGAAGATACCTGGACCGAGCATGAAGAAGACATGTGGCGTTGGACCAAGTCGCCAGAAGACGCGCCTAACACGCCGACCTTTCTGGAACTGACTTACCGCAACGGCGATATCGTTGCCCTGGACGGCGTCGAAATGACCCCGGCCACCGTGCTGGCAACTCTAAACCGTATCGGCGGCGAGAACGGCATCGGTCGTCTCGATATCGTTGAAAACCGTTATGTAGGGATGAAGTCCCGTGGCTGCTACGAAACACCGGGCGGCACCATCATGCTGCGGGCTCACCGTGCCATTGAGTCGATCACTCTGGACCGTGAAGTCGCTCACCTGAAAGACGAGTTGATGCCTAAGTACGCCAGCCTGATCTACACCGGCTATTGGTGGAGCCCTGAGCGTTTGATGCTGCAACAAATGATTGATGCGTCTCAGGCTCACGTGAACGGTGTCGTTCGTCTGAAACTGTACAAAGGCAACGTGATCGTTACCGGTCGCAAGTCTGACGATTCGTTGTTTGATGCCAATATTGCCACTTTTGAAGAAGATGGCGGTGCTTACAACCAGGAAGACGCTGCAGGGTTTATCAAGTTGAATGCGTTGCGCATGCGCATTGCTGCAAACAAAGGCCGCAAGTTTTTCTAATACGCGCTGCCTGTAAAAAAGCCCCGGCCATTGGTCGGGGCTTTTTTTTGCTGATGAGTCAGGCATGACGGGCTCATCAAGGTGAATTCAGTGTGTCCAGCTTGCGTGTATCTCTATTGTAGGCGATGACTTGTGTATGGCCAGTACACGCGTTGCGTACAAAGTGTTTAACCATATCTAGTTGTGGTTGAGTATTTACCAGCAGTAGCAGTACATCTTTTTCTGTCATGTTGTTCTTGTTGTTGCGTGACATATTCAAGTGAGTGCGCAGGGTATTTTCAAGTGTGTATTTGTCTGGTCGTTGTGAGCGTTCGTGGCTAAGGTCGATAAAGTAAAGTTTTGTAGGTTGGGTGCCTTCAATCAATACGAGGCTCTCTGTCGAGAGCGTTACAGGCGTGCTGGGCGGGTCAGGATCATGCACTCTATGGCCCCTGGGAAGGAATATAAAGCGCTGAGGTGTGCGTGCGCTGAAATTTATGCTCGCCTGATAGCGCAGTGTGGAAAGTGGTATTGGCGGTGTTGTGTGTTTAAAAGAGGCTGGGGCCTCTGGGTGAAGTTCGGTAGCTCTGGGAGTGTGTTCTGCCTTGGATAAATCAGTCGGAGTGTAAAGGCTCTTGTTATTGAAATTCAAAGTGAGAAAAAACAGGGTGATTAAAAAAGACGGAAATATAATCAAAAACCATACGTATATTTTTTGGTGTTCGCTGTTGATGTAGGGCAATGAGACTGCGGCGGAAGCTTCTGTCAGCATTGAAAAGATAGCGATCACTGTAAGTGGGTTATTGATTTTTATTTTGTGGCGTATCATTTTATGAATTCCGGCAGGAGGTTATTTGGGGGGGCGGTGTGGGCCGTGGGATGTCGAAAGCTATGATGCGGTGGTGATGCTCATGTGTTTTCAGGGTGCATCTGTTATTAACCTAGACGTGGGTTTTTGAAGTTGCAAACAAATATAGGTGCGGTTGACGCTGTCAGGGAGTGGTTTTTCGGTTTTATTTCTTAATTCGAGCTGTCTGTAGGAAGTGTTTCGTAGAGTAGGGTGGGTTCTATAAATGTTGTTAGGGGGTGTGAAGCATGCTGGTGTAAATCGTTTTATATAAAATCAAATAGAGAAGGGATTATGCGGCATGTGTGTGACTGTGAGGGGAGTATCTATCTAGATTTTACTTGTGCTCAGTTATTTTCAAAAAAACGCATTGGGGGTGAGTTTTGTTTTGATATATTTTTGTGCTTGGGTGTTTTCTGAATGCTATGTAGTCCTATTCTTTAAGTGAAATTGCCTACTATTTTCTCATGGGAAAAGAGTAGATTTTACCTTTCGTGAAAATTACTTGGTTTTGGTTTTTTTTGTTTTCTGATTGGGTTGTAGCACGGTTTTAAAGGGGGTTCAGGTGTTGAGTGAAGGGCGTGCTGATATGGTGAAATCTTGGTTTTTACTTGAGGTAGAGCGCTTGCCATTACTTGTATAAAGATATTTCAAGTTGTGCTCATGGCTGTGCATTAAGTTTGAGGATGGCGTCGCAGGGGAGGATGTATGTTTAGTTGTTTGCTTGAGGTGTAATAAATGTCTGTTATTTGTGTCGTGAACATGTAGGTTTTTTCTTGATTTTGTGTAGGAAATGTCTTTGGTTGTTAGTGCTTGGGGGGACACTATGCCCAGGTTGTCATGACTAGGCTATTGTGCTGGTTCTAAAAATTCGAACAGCGATAAATTGGAATTGCCCATGAATAAAGTGCTGATCGTGGATGATCATCCTGTAATTCGTCTTGCTGTGCGTATGCTCATGGAAAGACATGGCTACGAAGTCATCGCAGAGACGGACAATGGAGTGGACGCTTTACAGCTTGCACGTGAATACGCGCCCGATATTGTAATTCTCGATATTGGGATACCCAAACTTGACGGGCTTGAAGTTATTGCGCGCCTGTCAACACCTGCAGTGCCTGTCAAGGTTCTGGTGCTGACTTCACAAGCCCCGGGTCACTTTTCCATGCGCTGCATGCAGGCAGGTGCAGCAGGTTATGTATGCAAGCAGCAGGATTTGACCGAACTGCTGAGTGCTATCAAGGCTGTGCTGTCAGGTTACAGTTACTTCCCGAATCAGGCCTTGCACTCAGTGCGCTCCAGCCTGGGAAATGCCAGCGAGGCGGATATGGTCAATCGCCTGTCAGGGCGAGAGATGATGGTGCTGCAGCAGTTGGCGCGAGGGAAAAGCAACAAAGAGATAGCTGATGGCATGTTTCTGAGCAATAAAACGGTGAGTACCTACAAGACGCGCCTTTTATTGAAGCTGAATGCCCGCTCGCTCGTTGATTTGATCGAGCTTGCACAGCGTAATGGCCTGGTATGAGACGAGGGGTGTGGGGAATTGAGAGCCAAGCCAGAGCCCTCTGAAAACAAAAAAGCCTCCGCTAAAGGAGGCTTTTGATGTCGTTTTCCAAAAACTAAAGATCGTATCCATAATCTTCAAGCTCTTTTCTGAGCCTTTTTTCTTCCAGAAGTGCGTCTATAGTCCGGCGTTTGGCCAAATTGGTTTTGGCCACCTCGATAACAGGCTCCACTATTTCGTCCGGATCGACGACTGCAAAATCTTCTTCTACTTCCAGTTCTTCTTTGCCAGTGCTCATTCAGTTCACTCCAGGCCAAGACAGTCAATGGCGCCCCTTATAGCGATATTCGCTGCCGGGGTAAAAAAGATTTTCTCAATCGATCAGCCCATAAAATATCTATTACTCAATCGTCAGAGGTTTTTTCCTTGAAGTCGCACAGGTCTTCTATGCGACAGCTCCCGCACCGCGGCTTGCGCGCCTGGCAGACGTAGCGGCCATGCAGGATGAGCCAATGATGGGCGTCCAGCAGATACGGTTTGGGTACGTACTTCATTAAATTCTTTTCGACCTCGACCACATTTTTGCCTGGTGCAATTCCCGTACGGTTACTGACCCTGAAAATATGGGTGTCCACGGCCATAGTCAGCTGTCTGAAGGCTGTGTTGAGTACCACGTTTGCAGTCTTGCGCCCTACTCCGGGGAGCGCTTCAAGCTCTTCGCGCGTCTGTGGTACCTGACTGTCATGGCGTTCAATCAATAAACGGCAGGTTTCAATCACGTTTTTAGCCTTACTGTTAAAAAGGCCAATGGTCTTGATGTACTCCGTCAGCCCTTCTACCCCCAGAGCGTAGATGGCTTCTGGTGTATTGGCGACTGGAAACAGTTTGGCCATTGCCTTGTTCACGCTCACGTCGGTGGCTTGAGCGGACAGGATCACGGCAATCAATAGTTCGAAAGGAGAGGTGTAGGCAAGTTCGGTTTTGGGTTCAGGGTTGTCTTCGTGAAACCGGCGAAATATCTCAAGGCGCTTTGCGGCGTTCATGGGTTAAACCTTTGTTCGATAGCTGTCCGTTAAACGAAGCGGCGCTTGTTTTGTGGTGAAAGAACCTATCAGACCTTGGATGGGCTCAACGCGTTGAGTGTTATTTGCGCCTGGGTAACAGCTTCAGTTAAAAGCGTCAGTTGCGCGCTGGACTGTTCCTGGGTTTGCGCCTTTTTAAGCTCGGCGCGCCGCATGGCCAGTTGGATTTTTGCGCGTTTGAGTTCTGCGTTGTTTGCAGCGGGCTCGGCAACAGCAGCCTTGGGGCCAGCCTCCAGTTGGGCCAGTGTTTGTTCAGCTGACTCAAACTGCTGCTGCAGGGCCACGAGCTGGAATTGCTGCGGTGCAGTTGGAGGATGGCCAAATGCCTTGAGCGATTTGTTCAATTGGGCGCGGGCCATGGCGAGCTCGACCTTGGCTTTTTTAAGCGTTGCATCGTTAGGGCTGAATGGTTCTGCTGCCAGGCTCCCTGGGTGCATGCCGCTGTCGGCGCCTGCAGATGACCGTTGGGCGCGTGCCAGGCGTTCTGCGAGCCTGTGTTGCTCTTCGCGGTGCAGGCGCTCGTCACGCCGCTCATAACGTCTGCGGGCGTGGTCTCGTTTTTGGCTGCGGGCGTTGTACTGCTCTGCTTCGTGAGCGAGGTCGCCGACAATCGGGATTACATTTGCAGGCAAAGGTCGCATTTCAATGCAGTCCACCGGGCAGGGAGCTATGCAGAGGTCGCAGCCGGTGCATTCGTCGACAATGACGGTGTGCATGAGCTTGGCCGCGCCGAGAATGGCATCAATCGGGCAGGCCTGAATGCATTTGGTGCAACCGATACATTCGGCTTCGCGAATATAGGCTACCTGGGGTGGCGCGGCACCTCGTCCGGTATCCAGTTCCAGTACTGGAATGCTGAGCAGGGTGGCGAGTGCTGCAATGGTTTCATGCCCTCCGGGTGGGCACTTGTTGATGGCCTCGCCTTGGGCAATACCTTGCGCATAGGGTTTGCAGCCCGGGTGGCCGCATTTTCCGCATTGGGTTTGCGGCAATAAAGCATCAATACGTTGAATCAGGCTCATGGTGTGATCAGTCCAGCGACGGCGGGGCGCACCCGGGCGGCACTCATCATGCGCAGGTGAAGAATTGGGGGTGTGGCTATCAAATATCAGTATCAGGTCAGTCATGATCGGTGCGGTCAAGCGAGCAGGGCTGATTATCCGACAAGGCAAGCAGGGCAGCAGAATGACAACCGCTAACGGCTTGTGGGCCGTTAGCGGTTAAGAGGGGGCGCTATTACTTGATGCGTTGACCAGGTTTAGCACCGCTATCCGGGCTCAGCAGGTAAATTTCTTCACCGCCAGGGCCGGCAGCCATCACCATCCCTTCAGATATGCCGAAGCGCATTTTACGCGGCTTCAGGTTGGCAATCATCATGGTCAGGCGACCTTCAAGGTCGGACGGGTTCGGATAAGCGCTCTTGATGCCCGAGAACACGTTGCGTTGCTCATCGCCAATATCCAGCGTCAGGCGCAGCAGCTTGTCCGCACCTTCAACGGCTTCGGCCTTGAGGATCAGCGCGACGCGCAAGTCCACAGCGGCGAAGGCATCAAAGTCGATTTCTGCAGCCAGCGGCTCCTTGACCAGCTCACCGTTGCCTTGTGGGGCAGCGGAACCGGTGTCGGTCTGGCTGGCAGCCAGGT
Organism: Pseudomonas sp.; assembly: GCA_044377555.1. Lineage (GTDB taxonomy): Bacteria > Pseudomonadota > Gammaproteobacteria > Pseudomonadales > Pseudomonadaceae > Aquipseudomonas. The sequence goes on along the minus strand of JBILYW010000022.1, from coordinate 2,101 downwards.
CTTCTTTGGATGCGTCGCTCATGGCCTGGACCTTGACCGGGTCAATACGGGTCATCAATGGTTTGAATGCATTCAACTGATGGCTGGCCAGCAAGACGTTGTAATCGTTCCAGGTCAAAGGCTCGACGTTCAAGAAGGCCTCGGCATCGGCTGCGAGCTGTGGCAGTACCGGCTTGAGGAAGATGATCAGCTGGCGGAACAGGTTGATCCCCAGGGCGCAGACGGCCTGGACTTCATCCTGCTTGCCTTCGACCTTGGCCATTGCCCAAGGCGCTTTTTCAGCGATCCAGGCGTTGGCGCGGTCGGCCAGGGCCATGATTTCACGCATGGCGCGAGCAAAGTCACGGGCTTCATAAGCTTCGGCAATGCTCGGTGCTGCAGCAAGGAATGCATCGGTCAGCTCGGGAGCAGCATTGCCCTCGACCATGACACCGGCGTTACCCTTGTGAATGAAACCGGCACAACGGCTGGCAATGTTCACCACTTTGCCGACCAGATCCGAGTTGACCTTCTGTACGAAGTCTTCCAGGTTCAGGTCCAGGTCATCGACGCCGCGCCCCAGCTTGGAAGCGTAGTAATAGCGCAGGTATTCCGGCGACAGATGGTCCAGGTAGGTGCGGGCCTTGATAAAGGTGCCGCGGGATTTGGACATTTTCTGGCCGTTGACGGTCAGGTAGCCGTGCACATTGATGGCGGTCGGCTTGCGATAGCCGGCACCTTCGAGCATGGCTGGCCAGAACAGGGCGTGGAAGTTCACGATGTCCTTGCCGATGAAGTGATACAGCTCGGCGGTGGAATCCTTGGCCCAGTACGCATCGAAGTCCAGTTCCGGACGGCGTGCGCAGAGGTTCTTGAAGCTGGCCATGTAGCCGATTGGTGCATCCAGCCATACGTAGAAGTACTTGCCGGGTGCATCCGGGATCTCGAAGCCGAAATACGGTGCATCGCGGGAGATATCCCACTGTTGCAGGCCAGCATCCAGCCATTCGGCGATCTTGTTGGCCACGGCATCTTGCAGGGCGCCGCTACGGGTCCAGCTTTTGAGCATGGCGTCGAAGTCGGGCAGCTTGAAGAAGAAGTGCTCGGAGTCCTTGAGTACCGGAGTGGCACCCGAGATCGCCGACTTTGGATTTTTCAGGTCGGTTGGCGCATAGGTGGCGCCGCATTTTTCGCAGTTGTCGCCGTATTGATCATCCGTGCCGCATTTAGGGCAGGTGCCCTTGATGAAGCGGTCGGCCAGGAACATTTTCTTTTCCGGGTCGAAGTACTGGGTGATCGAGCGGGTAGCGATATGCCCGGCTTCGCGCAACTTGATGTAGATCGCACTCGACAGCTCACGGTTTTCTTCGGCGTGGGTCGAATGGAAGTTGTCGAAGTCTACGAGAAACTCGGCAAAGTCGGCGCTGTGTTCAGCCTGGACGTTGGCGATCAGTTGCTCGGGGGTGATGCCTTCTTTTTCGGCGCGCAGCATGATGGCCGAGCCGTGGGCGTCGTCTGCACAGACATAAGTGCACTGATTGCCGCGAAGTTTCTGGAAACGCACCCACATATCGGTCTGGATGTACTCAAGCATATGGCCAAGGTGAATTGAACCATTGGCATAGGGCAGGGCGCTGGTGACGAGGATCTTGCGTGGCTCGGACATGGGGCTCGGCTACTTGATGAGACGGTGGTCGGCCACTATAAAGCGCCGAGCAATATATTTCACCCCGTGGCGGTGTATCTGATCGTTTAGGCTGTTTTTGAGCGCTGCAAAAGCCTGCTGCCGATGGTTTATTACAGGTACGATAGCGGCCTGTTTCACTCAGTCTTTACGGGAGTTGCCCATGAGCGCAGTCAATCGCGCAGCGGTGGAGGCCGTCCTTCGCCAATACACCGACCCTTATTTGAATCAGGATCCGGTCAGTGCCGGATGCATTCGCAACATTGAAATTCAGGGCGATCGCGTCAGTGTCCAGCTTGAGTTGGGTTATGCCGCCGGTCTGTTCAAGAGCGGCTGGGCGCAAATACTGCAAATGGCCATCGAGAATATGGATGGGGTTGCCTCGGCCAAGGTTGAAATCAGTTGCGTGATTGCGGCGCACAAGGCGCAGGCGCAAAT
>JBILYW010000356.1:0-4513 GCA_044377555.1 Pseudomonas sp. | reverse complement strand
GTCTCAGGTAATCGATCAGTGCCGGGATAGCTTCGCGGGAATAAACCTGCTGATCGTCCAGCCCGTGCAGCGCAGCACGGTGATGGCTGAACTGGCCGCCATAGAGGGTGTTCAGCTCCGCCCCACGCAGCAGCTCGGCACGGTAGCCAAACTCGCGGGCACGGCCCTGGCAGAAGGCGTCGAGCAACTGCTCTTCGGCCTCAGTGCGGGCGAACAGATACGAGCCATTACGCTTGAGGTCAAAGCCCGCACGCTGCGCCCATTCGCCCCAAATACCACGGCTGGCCTGGGCCAGGTCGAGCATCACCCCCGGCGGCTGGCCGGTGACCAGCGCCTGGCCAAAGTTGCGCACCGAAGCACCCAGGGGCGTAGCGGTGCGTTCGAATACGCGCACCTTGAGCCCGCGTCTTGCAGCGGCGTAGGCATGGGACAAGCCCAGAATGCCTGCGCCGACGATAAGGATTGGTTGAGTCATAACGATGTCCTGAAGGGCAACTTCACTTCCCTTGTGGGAGCGGGCTTGCTCGCGATACAAACGCCGCGGTGCGGCTGTCCAACCGCAGCGATCCAATCGCGGGCAAGCCCGCTCCCACAGGTCTTTTGTGGCTACAAAACTACTGCGCCGCTTTCTCGGACTTGCCGTCATAGCGCTTGCGCCATTCGGCCAGAATGCTGTCGCGGTTCTGCGAAGCCCAGGCGAAGTCGTTCTTGATCAGGCGCTGCTCGTAATCGGCCGGCAGTTCGGTCTGGGGCTTGGCAATGCCGGGTTGTGCCAGTACGGCAAAGTTCTCTTTATAAAGCTCCATCGCCGCAGGGCTGGCGGAAAAGTCAGCCAGCTTTTTCGCCGCTTCTTCGTGTGGCGTGCCCTTGATCACAGCCGTGGCTTCGATTTCCCAGCCCAGGCCTTCTTTTGGCAACACGATGTCCAGCGGTGCGCCCTGGCGCTTGAGCTGAACGGCGGGGTATTCAAACGAAATACCGATCGGGAACTCACCCGAGGCCGCCAGCTTGCACGGCTTGGAACCCGAGTGGACGTACTGGCCGATGTTCTGGTGCAGATCATCCATAAACTGCCAGCCCTGCTTCTCGCCGAAGGTTTGCAGCCAGGCGCTGACGTCCAAAAAGCCCGTGCCGGACGAGGCCGGGTTTGGCATGACGATCTTGCCCTTGTACTCGGGCTTGGTCAGGTCCTGCCAGCTCACCGGCTTGGTCAGGCCCTGCTTTTCGGCTTCGATGGTGTTGAAGCAAATGGTCGCGGCCCACACGTCCATCCCCACCCAGGCCGGCGGGTTGGCCGCATCACGGTAGTTGGCGCCGATCTTGGCCAGGTCTTGGGGCGCATAGCTTTGCAGCATGCCTTGCTGATCGAGGATCGCCAGGCTGGAAGCCGCCAGGCCCCACACGGCATCCGCTTGCGGGCGGGCTTTTTCGGCCAGCAGCTTGGCAGTGATGATGCCGGTGGAGTCACGTACCCACTTGATCTCTACGTCCGGGTTGGCCTTCTCAAAAGCCTGCTTATAGGTTTTGAGCTGCTCGGCTTCGAGGGCCGTGTACACGGTCAGCTCGGTTTTGGCAGCAAACGCGTTGAAGCTAAAAGCGGTGAGGACAGCAGCGGCAAGAGCAAGTGGCTTGAACATGGTGCGGTTCCTTTTAGTTTTAGTGGGTTGGCAAATCATTGCGCTGGAGCGCCCTGGCGCCAGGCCTGGGAGCGACGCAGCAAACCCCGCGAAGCCCAGGCCAGCAGCAGGGACACACCCGCCGAGGTGAACAGGATCAGGGTCGACATGGCCGCCGCGCCGCCAACGTTGCCGGCGTCGTCCATGTTCAGCACCGCCACCGCCGCCAGGATGGTGTCGGGGCTGTAGAGAAAGATCGCCGCCGATACGGTGGTCATCGCCGAAACGAACAGGTAGCGGATGATGTCCAGCAGCGCCGGCAGGCAGATCGGGACGGTGACCCGCCAGTAATGGCGATATAGCGGGGCCTTGAGCGACAGCGCAGCTGCTTCGAATTCGCCGTCGAGCTGGCGCAAGGCGGTGGTGGCGGTCATTTGCGCGGTGGTCAAATAGTGAGCAATGGTGCACACCACCAGCAGGGTCATGGTGCCGTAGAGCACGTGTAACGGGTTGCCCGGCAGGTTGAAAAAGAACACATAGCCCAGGCCCAGAACCAGGCCCGGCACCGCCATCGGTACAAAACTGAGCATGCGCAGCGCCAGGTTCAGTCCTTTCTGACCCTTGGTTTTTTCCATCAGGTAGGCACCGGTGAAGATCACCGCGCTGCCAATCAGGGCGGTACACAGCGCCATCGTCACGCTGTTGCGATAGGCCAGCCAGCCGCCGCCGGCGGTGTCATTGAACTGGTAGTGGCTGAGCGACAACGACAGGTTGTACGGCCAGAACTTGACCAGCGACGAATACACGGCCATGCCGAACACCAGTAGCAAGGTGGCGCATATCAGCATCACGATGGCCAGATAGCAGCGATCGCGAACTTTGGACGGTACCGGCTTGAACACCTGGGCGCGGCCGCTCATTGAATCGCCATGTTGGCGACGCAGCCAGGCATCGACGCCGAAGCTGAGCAGCGCCGGCAGCAGCAACACCATGCCGATCAAGGCGCCGCGACCAAACTGTTGCTGGCCGACCACGGCCTTATAGGCTTCCAGCGCCAGCACTTGATAGTCGCCGCCCACCACCACAGGCACGCCGAAGTCGGTGATGGTCAGGGTGAACACCAGGCAGAACGCTGCGAACACGGCTTGTTTGGTGCCCGGCCAGGTGATGCTGCGAAAGGCTTTGAAAGGCCCGGCGCCCATGCTCGATGCGGCATCGAACAGACGCGCATCGGCCAGCGACAAGGCCGACAGCAAAATCATCAGGGCATGGGGGAAGGTGTAAATCACTTCACCGAGGACAATCCCCCAGAAGCCGTAGATGTTGTCCGAAATCAGCCCGCGCAACATGCCCTGGTTACCGAACAGGTACACCAGTGCAATGCCCGGCAACATCGACGGCGCCATCAGCGGCAACAGCGACAGCCCGCGCCAGACACGCTTGCCGGGGATCATGGTGCGCTGCAAAGCGTAGGCAAACAGATAGGCCAGCGGTACGACAATCGCCGCCACGCTCAACGACACCTTGAGGCTGTTACCGACCAGCCAATGGAAGTTATCGCTGGTGACCAGCTCCCGGGCGGCGACCCAACCGCCGCCCTGGCCATCTTCGGCGCTGAACCCGCGCCAGAAGATCGCCAGCAACGGCATCAACACCGCGACGCCCAACAACAGCAGCAACAGCAGCTTGCCGCCCACGACGAAGATGCGGTCACCGAGCTCGGCCTTCGAGGCTTTACGGGTCACGTTGCCGGTCAACGGCAGGGACATTTGGGCGGCCATCTCAGGCAAACACCTGCAGGCTGCCAGGCGGCAGGGCGACAAAAATGTCCGGAGCGCCAAGGCGCGGCAAGTCCTGGGTACCGACTTCGGCAGTCAGCGCATGGCCCGGCAAATGGTTGAGCTCGAAGCTCATGCGGCAGCGATTGCCCAGAAAGGTGATTTCACGCACCCGCGCCGGGAACAGGTTTTCCTGGTGCAGCACCGGGTTGACGCTGATGGCTTCGGGGCGACAGAACAAACGGCCCGAGGCGGCCCGCCCGGCGTCGTCTGCCAGTCGCATGTTCATCCCGCCCACCTGCGCGTGGCTGTCACTGCTGCGCTGGAACGGCAACCAGTTGCCCTGCCCGACAAACTCGGCGACAAACGGCGTGGCGGGCTTGTCGTAGATTTCTTGCGGGGTGGCGTATTGCTCAACCTTGCCGTTGTTCATTACGGCGATGCGGTCGGCCATCAACATGGCTTCGTCCTGGTTGTGGGTCACCATCAAGGTGGTAATCCCCAGGCTGCGCTGCAGTTGGCGCAGTTCGGTACACAGATGCTCACGGACTCGGGCATCGAGTGCCGACATCGGCTCATCGAGCAACAACAAGGACGGCGACGGCGCCAGTGCGCGGGCCAGCGCAACGCGTTGCTGCTGGCCGCCGGAAAGCTGGCCCGGGAACTTCTTTTCGCTGCCGGTCAGGCCCACCAGCTCCAGCATGTCGCCAACCCGCTTGCGCACCACATCGCGATTGCTGCCAGCCAGGCCGTAAGCGATGTTGGCTTCAACGCTCAGGTTGGGGAACAGGGCGTAGGACTGAAACAGAATCCCGTAATCACGGGCTTGAGGTGCAAGGTCGGACACATTGCGCTCACCGAGGTACAACGCACCGTCGTCCTGACGCTCCAGCCCTGCGATGCAACGCAATAGCGTGGTCTTGCCGCAGCCGGAAGGCCCGAGCAGACATACCAGCTCGCCTGCAGCCACGTCCAGCGAGACGTTGTCCAGGGCGGTAAAGGCGCCAAAGCGCTTGCTCACGTTGCGCACCTTCATCGGTACGCCGGGTTGGGTCAAAGCGGTTGCGTTCGAGTGGTTCATGGATGCACCTCATCAAGCAGATGGGGGTCATCCTAGAG
>JBILYW010000355.1:0-4529 GCA_044377555.1 Pseudomonas sp. | reverse complement strand
GCCAATGCATCCAGCCAATTACTTGGTACGCCTGTGCGCGGGACGTTAAAAAGTGCGTTGGCGGCTCTGGTTCTACTGTTGCTGGCGATGCTCTTCTGGTTATTGATCGAACAGTTCCAGGAAACACTGCAACAAGAACGCCAGACCAGCATCAATTACAGCGCCGACCTGGCCGATCACATCAGCCTGAGCATGGCGCTCAGGGCCGAGACAGCCCTCAACCTGCTGCCCGTCGACCAGTCGCCGAAAAACCTGCGTCAACAACAGTTGCTGGTCAAGCAACTGCGCCAATCCCTGCCGGCCCTGCAAAGCGTGGCCTTGCTCAGCACGACGGGCGAGGTACTGCTCGACAGTACCGGCACCAGCCCGGACGCCGCCTACCTGGCTGACTGGATCCGGAACAACCCTTCGCGCAGCCGCACTGAAGGCTACTACTACAGCAACAACAATGACGGCAGCGTCGTCTACTTACTGTTACGCCAGCCCAGCGGCTCCATTAATGGTTACTGGCTGCTGCGCATGAATCCGGACCTGCTGCAAAACCTGACACACCAAAGCGCCGGCAGCCGGCCGCAATGGCTGGTCGAAAACACACAGAGCCGCAAAGTGCTCAGCCGCATGGACAAACCTATTACGCCGGCGGTCACCCTGACCCCTCGCGATGAAGAGGACACCGTGTTGCTGACCGCCATCAGCCATAGCGACTGGCAACTGCGCGGACTGTTCAATGATCGCCAGGCGGTTGAGCAGTTGCTGCCCGGGCTGATCGGCAAATGCCTGCTCGGCTTGCTGTTTTCGTTGTTGCCGCTTATCGCGCTGCTGAACATGCGCCGCCGCCAGCGTCAGCTGCATGAAGGGCGCCGGCGCTATCACGATATTTTTGAAGGCACCGGGGTCGCGCTGTGCGTACTCGACTTGTCCAGCTTGCCGGGCTTCCTTGAGCGCGAAAAACTGCACGACAGTGACGGCCTCAAGCTATGGCTGAGCGATCACCCGGAGCATCGTCGCCAGCTGTTTGAACAACTGCGCATCACCGAAGTGAACCAGGTGGCCATGCAACTGCTGGCGGTCGAATCAGGAGACGGCGCCTGGCAAAAACTGATCAATGGTTGCCCGCAAACCGGCTCGGCCATTGGGTATCAGATCGTCGAAGCCGTGCTCGATCAACAGCAGCAGCTCGAACTGGAAATCAGGCTGACCGATGCCGATGGCCAGGATCAGCATTTATGGCTGGTACTGCGTCTGCCCGTGAACCGTCAGGAGTATCACGCGGTCATCCTGAGTATCAGCGACATCACCAGCCGCAAGCTGATCGAACTGTCCCTGCAGGAACGCGAGAGCTTTTGGTCCGACGTGGTGCGCACCGTACCCGACCATCTCTATGTGCAAAACGTCATCACTCAACAGATCATCTTCAGCAATCATCACCTTGGGCAAACCCTGGGCTACAGCAGCTGCGAACTGCAGCAAATGGGCGCTTACTTCTGGGAACTGCTGCTGCACCCCGAAGACGCCGAGCGCTACCACCAGTTGCGCCAGCAACAACGGCTCGATGGCTACAAGGACCTGATGCAATGCCAGCTGCGCTTTCGCCATCACCAGGGCAACTGGCGGCGCTTTGAAATCCGCGAGCAGGCCTTCGCCCGTGACACCGGCGATCAGGTCACGCGTATTGTCGGGGTGGCCAAAGACATCACGGACCAAATCGAAGCCAGCGAGTCGTTGCGCGACAGCGAGCAGCGTTACCGGATGCTGGCCGAAAGCATCAGCGACATTATTTTCTCCACCGACAGCACGTTGCAGCTGAATTACCTCAGCCCGTCAATACAGACAGTACTGGGCTACGAAGCGCAGTGGGTGTTCAACAACGGCTGGCAATCGATTATCTCCACCCCACAGCAACTGACCGGCATCTATGGCCTGATCGAGCGCATCAGTGCCGCCCTGGACAAGCCCCAGCAGCTCTCAGCCCTGCGTACCCAGGTGCAAAGCCAGTTGTTCCAGCTCGATTGCCTGCGCGCAGACGGCCATAAAGTCCCCATCGAGTTGCGCCTGGTGCTGGTATGGGATGAGAACGATGCCTTCGAAGGCATTTTGGGTGTTGGCCGCGATATCAGTCAGCAGCGCAGGGCCGAAAAAGACCTGCGCATGGCCGCGACGGTATTCGAACACTCCACCTCGGCCATCCTGATTACCGACCCCGCCGGCTATATCGTGCAAGCCAACGAAGCCTTCAGCCGGGTCAGCGGTTACGCCGTGGCCCAGGTGCTCGACCAGTTGCCGAGCATCCTGACTGTCGACCCCCAGCAGAGTGCGCAACTGGCCTATGTGCTCAAGCAACTGCATCTGCACGGCGCCTGGGAAGGTGAAGTCTGGCTCAAGCGCCTCAACGGCGAACACTACCCGGCCTGGGTCGGCATCACTGCGGTGCTTGATGACGAGGGCGATCTGGCCAGCTATGTGTGCTTTTTCAGTGATATCAGTGAGCGCAAGGCCAGCGAACAGCGAATTCACCGCCTGGCCTATTACGACGCCCTGACCCACCTGCCCAACCGCACCCTGTTCCAGGACCGTCTGCACACGGCACTGCAACAGGCCGAGCGCAACAAGTCGTGGGTGGTGCTGATGTTCCTCGATCTCGACCGCTTCAAACCCATCAACGATTCACTGGGCCACGCGGCAGGCGACCGCATGCTCAAGGACATGGCCATTCGCTTGCTGGCCTGCGTCGGCGATGACGATACCGTTGCGCGCATGGGCGGTGACGAGTTCACCCTGCTCCTGCAACCGAGGACCACCCGCCAGATGGCCTTGAACCGGGCCATCAGTGTGGCCGAGCAAATCCTCGCCAGCCTGGTCAAACCCTTTGTGCTCGAAAGCCGCGAGTTTTTCGTAACCGCCAGCATTGGCATCGCCCTGAGCCCGCAAGACGGCAACGAACTCAGCCAGCTGATGAAAAATGCCGACACCGCGATGTATCACGCCAAGGAACGCGGCAAAAACAACTTCCAGTTCTATCAGGCGGACATGAACGCCAGCGCCCTGGAACGTCTGGAGCTCGAAAGCGACCTGCGCCATGCGCTGGAACAGAAAGAATTCATCCTGTACTACCAACCTCAATTCAGCGGCGACGGCAAACGCCTGACCGGGGTCGAGGCGCTGTTGCGCTGGAACCACCCGAGACGCGGCCTGGTACCGCCCGGCGACTTTATCCCGGTACTCGAAGAGCTGGGGCTGGTGGTGGAAGTGGGCGACTGGGTGCTGGCAGAAGCCTGCCGCCAGCTCAAGCTTTGGCACCAGGTCAAAGTGCGCGTGCCCAAAGTCTCGGTCAATATCTCGGCGCGCCAGTTCTCCGATGGCCAGCTGGGCACACGCATCGCCAATATCCTCAAGAAAACAGGCCTGTCGCCTGCCTGCCTGGAGCTTGAGCTGACCGAGAGCATCCTGATGCGCGAAGTCAGCGAGGCCCTGCACATCCTGGCCAGCCTGAAAAACCTCGGCCTGAGTATCGCCGTAGACGACTTTGGCACGGGTTACTCATCGCTCAACTACCTCAAGCAATTCCCCATCGACGTGCTGAAAATCGACCGTACCTTTGTCGACGGCCTGCCGTCAGGTGAACAGGACGCACAGATAGCCCGGGCGATCATTGCGATGGCCCACAGCCTGAACCTTGCGGTTATCGCCGAAGGCGTAGAGACCCACGAACAGCTGGATTTCTTGCGCGAGCACGGCTGCGATGAGGTGCAAGGCTACCTGTTCGGACGGCCGATGCCCGCTCACCTGCTGGTAAAACAACTGAAAGCGGCGAGTGATGAGCTGCAAAACTGAGACTTGCAGTGCGATCAAGTGCGCCGTGAATCGCATTCATATGCCAGATAAAATCCATTGAGTTAGAATGCCCTCCTTTTCTGCCCCCGATCCTTGAGGACCGCCATGTTCAGCCGTGATTTGACACTTGCCAAGTTCGACGCCGACCTTTTTGCCGCCATGGAGCAAGAAGCTCAGCGCCAGGAAGAACATATTGAGCTGATCGCTTCGGAAAACTACACCAGCCCAGCGGTCATGGAAGCTCAAGGCTCGGTGCTGACCAACAAATACGCCGAAGGTTACCCGGGCAAGCGCTACTACGGCGGCTGTGAATACGTCGACGTGGTTGAGCAACTGGCTATCGACCGTGCAAAAGAACTGTTCGGCGCCGATTACGCCAACGTTCAGCCGCACGCCGGCTCCCAGGCCAACAGCGCTGTTTACCTGGCCCTTCTGTCGGCTGGCGACACCATCCTGGGCATGAGCCTGGCCCACGGCGGTCACTTGACCCACGGCGCCAGCGTTTCGTCCTCGGGCAAGCTGTACAACGCCATCCAGTACGGCATCGACGCCAACGGCCTGATCGACTACGACGAAGTCGAGCGTCTGGCCGTTGAGCACAAGCCAAAAATGATCGTGGCCGGTTTCTCTGCCTACTCGCAGATCCTGGACTTCCCGCGCTTTCGCGCTATCGCTGACAAAGTCGGCGCCTACCTGTT
>JBILYW010000354.1:0-4548 GCA_044377555.1 Pseudomonas sp. | reverse complement strand
TGATGGGCCTTGAGAGCACGTTTTTCTTTGGTGATGCCTTGCGCCATCTGCGGCGCCTGGACAGCACCTTGATTGACAGCGCCTTTGCCAGGGCCGAGGGCGGGTTGCGGGTCCTGGCCCACAGCGACAGCGATGAGTCACTGGAGTCAACCAGTGCGGCCGAGTTGTACATGCTGCTCAGCGCCTTGCGTCTGCATTTTCAGCACATCGTGGTGAACCTCACGGGCCAGCCCGACAGCGATGCGCTGCGTACCTTCGTCAGCCATTGCGACACCTTGCTGTGGTACACCGACCAAAGCGTGCTCGACTGCCGGCGCAACCTGGATGTGCTCAGCCTTTGGCGTGCCAAAGGCATGAAGCTCGATCATGCGGGGTTGTTGGTCGACCGTTATTTGCGCGGTGTGGCCCCCAGTGCCGATGCGCTGGTCAAGAGTTTTGGTTTCCCGGTGATGGCTACGCTGCCACTGAGCCCCGAGTTGCGAATCAACGCCAAGAATCAGGCCGCGAGCCTGTTTGATCTGGCCCCGCGAGAAGCCCTGAGCCTGGGGCTGAAAAAACTGGGTGAGCAACTGACCCGCCGTTCGCAGGTGGCCGAACAGGCGGTTTCCAGGCCTGCCGCGTGGTTGAACCGTCTGTGGGGGGCTAAATGAGCAATGAACAACTGTTTGGCTCAGGCCTGTACAAGGACGGCCGGGCGGACCATGACGGTCTGAAACTGGTATTGCACCGCTACATCATCGACGCCATTGAAGAGACCGGCAAAAACCTGCTGGAAGATTCGCGTGTGATCCTGTCGCAATTCGTCACCGAGCGGGTTGCCGAGTATGTGTCGCGCCTGCACCTGGCGATTTCCCGCTATGAGATGGAGCGCCTGGCCGAAGAAATCGTCGACGAACTGACCGGGTTCGGCCCGCTGGAAGTGCTGCTGCGCGACCCGGCCGTGACGGAAATTCTGGTCAACGGCCCGCACCGGGTATTTGTGGAACGCGAGGGTTTGTTGAGCCGAAGCGATCTGCGCTTTATCGACGATCATCACGTTGAACGGGTGATGCAACGCATATTGGCGCCGCTGGGTCGGCGCCTGGACGAGTCCTCGCCGATGGTGGATGCGCGCCTGCCCGATGGCAGCCGGGTCAACGCGATCATCCCGCCGATTGCGCTGGATGGTCCGTGCCTGTCGATCCGTAAGTTTCGCAAGGACATGCTCAAAGGTACCGATCTGGTTGCGATGCAAACCATCGACCAGGGGATCTACGAATTTTTTCAGGAGTCGGTGGGCAAGCGCTGCAATATCCTGATCAGCGGCGGTACCGGGACCGGTAAAACCACGCTGCTCAATATTTTGAGCCAGCTGATCAACCCCCACGAACGTCTGGTCACCATCGAAGACGTGGCCGAATTGCAACTTGGTCACCCGCACGTGGTGCGCCTTGAAACCCGCCCGCCCAATGCCGAAGGGCATGGCGAGGTCAAATCCAGCGACCTGATCCGTAACGCCCTGCGGATGCGCCCGGACCGCATCATCCTTGGTGAGATTCGGGGTGTGGAAGTACTCGATGTGCTGACCGCAATGAACACCGGCCACGACGGTTCGATGAGCACCGTGCACGCCAACACCGCGCAGGATGCCTTGCTGCGACTGGAAACCCTGGTGGGCCTGACGGGCCGCACGGTGGCGGAAAAAACCCTGCGCCAGATGATTTGCGCCGCACTGGACGTGATCATCCAGCTCACGCGAATGCCAGATGGTCGGCGGTGCGTCAGCGAGGTGCTGGAAGTGGTGGGGGTGCGTGACGATGTGTATGTGACCAACACTCTGTTCCGGCTGGACAAGCGCACGGGCTTTGGCTTTATGCGCGAAGCCTTGAACCCGGCAGGCGACAAGTTGCGTCGTGACCCCATTTTGAATGCTCACGGCTGAGGCACTGCATATGATCCCGGCCCTACTGCTGTTCACCATCAGTTTTCTGATGTTCTCGTTATCCATGAACCTGGTGTATCGCGCCCTGCGTGACCCGACAACCAGCCGGGTACTCGATCGCCTGGGCGAAAGCCAGCCGCAGCATGCGGAAAGAATCCAGGGTGTCGCGTGGCTGGACCGGGCATTTCTGCAGGCCGGTCTGGGGCGACCTTCTGAGCGTCTGGGCCTGTGGCTGTCGTTATGGGCAGTGGCGATAGTGTTGGCAGGTCTGCTCGGCGGCTGGTGGTTTTTCCTCGCCCTTGTGGTGTTGCCGCCGGTACTGCTCAAGGTGTTTGTCAGTTGGCGTTACCACCGTCGCGTGCGGCGCATGGTTGAACAACTGCCGCTATTGCTCGACCACAGTGTGCGTAGCCTGAAGGCGGGCCGAACCTTGACCGATGCGGTGCTGAACGCGATCGAAGCCTCCAGTGATCCGCTCAAAAGCAGCATCGGCCGGGTGTCGCGCAGTGTGCAGATGGGGGTGAGTTTGCCCGAGGCAGTGCAGGACTTTGCCGAGCTGTATGAACGTGACGAATTTCGCATGTTTGCCCTTGGGTTGAAGGTCAACCATCGCTACGGCGGCAACGCCAGCGAACTGCTGGAAAACCTGATCGTACTGATCCGCGAACGCGATCAAGGGGCTCGCAGGTTGAGGGCCATGACCGGGGAAACCCGCATGACGGCTTTGGTGCTGGGCATGTTGCCGGTGTTTGTGGTGGCGTTCTTCATGGCCACCAACCCCAACTACATGATCAAAATGTGGCAAGACGGGGGAGGCCAGCACATGCTCCTGACGGCGCTTGCGATGCAAATAATTGGCAGCGTGGCGTTGTGGCGCATGGTACGGAGCGTATGACATGGCCTTTTTGATTTGCGCAGTTTTATTGCTTGGCGCCATGGGGTTGCTGATCAACAACGTGGTTCAGGAACGCCTGAGTCAGCAGCGGGTGATGCAGCGCCTGGAAGGTGACCAGACCGGGCCGGGCAAGCTCAGCCTGTGGATGCGGGCGATGGGTAACAGCAAGTTTGGCCAGCGCTCGGTCACCATGGACAGCGAGACCCAGACCCTGCTCAACCGGGTGGGTTGGCGTACCGCAAGCCAGCGTTCGTTGTTTGCCGCCTTTCAGATCGGCACACCGTTTGCGTTCGCCGGGCTGGTGTTTCTGGGGCATGAACTGTTCTTCCCCAAGTCGGGCAACCTGTTGGTCGTGTTGCTGTTGTCCCTTGCCGTGGGGTATCTGATCCCCAAGCGGCTGTTGGCTTTTGCGGCCAAACAGCGTCAGCAGGAAGTGGCGGTGGAGGTGTCGACCTTTATCCCCTTGCTGCGCATCCTCTTCGAGTCGGGCATGGCGGTCGAGCAAGCGCTGCGAGTGCTGAGCCAGGAGGGGAGGCAATTGCTGCCGATACTCACCGGCGAATTGCGGGTGGTGCTCAATCGGGTGGACTCGGGGCTGGAGTTGAGTCAGGAACTGAGCAAAACCGCGAGTTTGCTGGAGGTGGATGAGTTCAATGACACCTGCGTGATCCTTCAACAATTGATTCAGCAGGGCGGCGGCGCGATGAAGTCGTTGCAGGCGCTCAAGGAGCTGCTGGATGACCGGCGCCTGACACGCATGGAGGAATACATCTCCAAAATGTCCGCCAAAATGTCGGTAGTGATGATGGTGTTCCTGTTCCCAGCGTTGATGATTGTCCTGGCCGGGCCGAGTTTTGTCGCTATCTCACGAGCCTTTCTCTCTTGATCAGGGGTATGAACATGAAAGCTGTCATCGTCGTATGCGGGCTGCTGATGCTGGGCGGCTGTGCGACCGGAGGAGGCGGGCTGGGCATGGGCGCCAGTTGCACCAAGTTGAGCAACGATCAGGAACTGTCGCTGAGCCTGGCGGACAACATGGCCAAAGAGGGCAAGCTGCACGCCAGCCTGGCCAACCTGCAAAGCCTGCCGGAGCGTTCGGCGCAGGTGCAACTGCGCAAGGCGCGGATCTACCGCCAGCTGGGCCGCAATGAGGCCGAGCCTTTGTATAACGGATTATTGGGCAGTTGCCTGGCCGCTGAAGGCGAGCATGGCCTTGGCCAGTTGGCGGCAGGGCGCGGTGATAACGCACTGGCGGCAACCCATCTGGAACGCGCTGCACAAATGGCACCGACCAACGACAAGATTCGCAATGACCTGGGCGTGGTTTACCTCAACCAGCGCAGGATCAATGAGGCGCGGTTCGAGTTCTTGACGGCTCTGGAGCTCAAGCAGGAGGACACACTGGCGGCAGAGAATCTGGTGACCCTGCTGATTTATCAGGACCAGTGGAAACAGGCTTCAGAACTGGTGAGCCGTACCGGGCTGACCTCCGAGCAAGTGAGTAACGCACAGTCCCGGGCACAAGCGTTGAAGGCCCAAGCCAAGGCAGCCAGTAACCAGGTGGCTGTCGTCAAATAATAAGTTGGAGGTTTGCCATGACTTTTTACATTCGTGTGGGGGTGCTGTTAGCCCTGGTGCCACTTGGCGCGATGGCCATCGAGCCAGGACCTTCGTCCAGAAACCAACAGGAAACCGAACACTGGTTGCAGCTGCAAATCAGCGGCAATGCTCA
>JBILYW010000353.1:0-4550 GCA_044377555.1 Pseudomonas sp. | reverse complement strand
GCGCGGTTGGCCTGGTGCACCGAGCCGTCTGCATCGCGAGCAAGCCCGCTCCCACAGGGGTTATTCAGAGTGTTAACGGCTAAACCGCGCCAGACGCTCTTCATCCAGCGTCAGGCCCAGGCCCGGGATACGCGGGATGTGCAGTTCAAAATCGCGGTACTGCGGCGCCTCGGTGACGATGTCCTCGGTGAGCAACAGCGGCCCGAACAGCTCGGTGCCCCAGGTCAGTTGTTTGAGGGTGAGGAAGGCATGGGCCGAGGCCAGCGTGCCCACCGTGCCTTCCAGCATGGTGCCGCCGTACAGGGCGATACCGGCCGCTTCGGCGATGTGCGCGGTGCGCAGCACAGCGCGGGGGCCGCCGTTTTTGGCGATCTTGAGGGCGAATACGCTGGCTGCGCCGTCGGCCGCGAGGCTGAAAGCGTCTTCAACACTTTCGATGGACTCGTCGGCCATGATCGGCGCCGGGCTGCGCTGGTTCAGGCGCACCTGCCCCGAGCGGTTGACCCGGGAAATCGGCTGCTCGATCAGGTCGATACCGTTGTCACCCAGCACCTGACAGCCACGGATGGCCTGGGACTCGTCCCAGTACTGGTTCACGTCGACCCGCACGCTGGCGCGATCGCCCAGGGCCTTTTTGATCGCGAGCACATGCTTGAGGTCCTGCTCCAGCGGGTTGGCGCCGATCTTCAACTTGAAGATCCGGTGACGGCGCGCCTCCAGCATCTGTTCGGCTTCGGCAATGTCGCGTGCGGTGTCGCCGCTGGCCAGGGTCCAGGC
This sequence comes from Pseudomonas sp., assembly GCA_044377555.1. Lineage (GTDB taxonomy): Bacteria > Pseudomonadota > Gammaproteobacteria > Pseudomonadales > Pseudomonadaceae > Aquipseudomonas. The sequence continues at coordinate 3,773 of JBILYW010000353.1, read as the reverse complement.
CACTTCCAGGCTGTCACGTACCCGACCGCCCAGCAGCTCGCTGACCGGCAGCCCCAGGCGCTTGCCCTGAGCGTCCAGCAGCGCGCTTTCGATTCCGGACTTGGCGAAGGTATTGCCTTTGGCAATCTTGTCCAGGGTCTGCATGGCGGCATTGATATTGGCCGCAGGCTTGCCTGTCAGCATCGGTGCCAGGTGCGCGTCGATGTTGGCCTTGATGCTTTCCGGGCTCTCGTAGCCGTAGGCCAGGCCGCCGATGGTGGTGGCCTCGCCGATGCCTTCGATACCGTCGCTGCAACGCAGGCGCAGGATCACCAGGGTCTGCTTGCGCATGGTGTGCATCGCCAGCGTGTGCGGGCGGATGGTGGGCAGGTCGACGATCTGGGTCGTCAGGCTTTCAATCAGGACTTGGTTCATTTGAGTGTTCCCGTCAGGTACTGGATACCGGCCCTTCAGCCGAGGTCGCCGCCGCCGACCGGCAGGGTTACGCCGGTGATATAGGAGGCATCGTCGCTGGCCAGAAACAGAATCGCGCCGACCTGTTCATCCAGCGTGCCGTAGCGTTTCATCAGGCTGGTGTCGAGGGTCTGGTCGACAATTTGCTGGTACCAGACTTTCTCGTCCGGCGTCGGCTGGGCTTCATTGCGCGCAATCCGCCGCGGCGGTGCCTCGGTACCGCCCGGCGCGGTGGCGTTGACCCGAATGCCGCGCTCGGCGTTCTCGAACGCCAGGCAGGCGGTCAGTGCATTCACCCCGCCCTTGGCCGCGCCGTAAGGCACGCGATTGACACTGCGGGTGGCGATTGAAGACACGTTCACGATCGCGCCATGGCCCTGTTCCAGCATGTAGGGCAGCGCCGCATGGCAGCACCACAGGGTGGGAAACAACGAACGGCGCACTTCAGCCTCGATTTCTTCGACCTGGTAGTGCTCGAACGGCTTGGCCCAGATGGTGCCGCCCACGTTATTGATCAGGATGTCGAGCCGGCCGAAGGCTTTCACCGCCTCGGCCATCACCCGAACGCAGTCGGTGTATTGCTCAAGGTCAGCCGTCAGGGTCAGCACGCCCTCACCCTGCAGCTCGAAAACCAGCTCGGAACGATCCACCGCAATAACGCGTGCGCCTTCAGCCAGCAAGCGTTCACACACACGGCGACCGATGCCTTGGGCAGCGCCGGTCACCAGCGCGACCTTGTTGTCGAATCTGTTGTTCATGGCAACCTCGTATAAGAAGGAATCAAGCGGCAGCAGCGAATTTTTCGTAGTAGAAATTGGCCGGTGTAATGCCTTGCTCGCGGATATAGAGATTGACCGCCTCAACCATCGGCGGCGGACCGCACAGGTACACATCGACATCGCCCTGGTTCAGATGGCAAGGCTCGATATGCTGGGTGACGTAGCCCTTGAGCGGGTGCTGGCTCTGCGGGTTGGCCACGCAGGCACTGAAGCTGAAATTGGCAATGCGGGCGCTCAAGGCCTGCAGGCGATCCAGTTCAACCAGGTCAAAGTCGTTGCTCACGCCATAGATCAGATGCACCGGGTGCGGGCTGCCCTGCTCGGCGATTTTTTCCAGCATCGCGGTAAACGGTGCCAGCCCCGTGCCTCCGGCCAGCAGCAACAGCGGGCGCTGGATCTGGCGCAGATAGAAGCTGCCCAGCGGCCCGGCCAGGGTCATGCTGTCGCCTGCCTTGGCAATGCCGGTCAAGAAGCTGCTCATCAACCCGCCCGGCACATTGCGAATCAGAAAGCTGACCTCGCCGTCCTTTTGCAGCGTGCTGAAGGAATAGGCCCGCGACTGGTCGCTGCCCGGTACGTTCAAGTTGACGTACTGACCCGGCAAAAAGGCCAGGCTGCTCAGGGACTCGCCCTTGATCGACAGCGCGATCGTGCTCTCGGACAACTGGCGCACATCACTGATGCTCGCTTCAAAACTGGCCTGCCGGGTCTTGCACACCGTCGAAGAAGCCGGCACACGCAATACGCAGTCGCTGGCGGCACGCATCTGGCAGGTCAGCACGTAGCCCTGCTCAACTTCATCTTCGCTTAGCGCGTCTTCGATGTATTCGTCGCCCAGCTCGTAGGTTCCGGCTTCGGCAAAGCACTTGCAGGTGCCGCAGGCACCGTCGCGGCAGTCCAGCGGGATATTGATGCCCTGGCGGTAGGCCGCGTCGGCGACGGTTTCCTGGCCGTTGGCTTCGATAAAACGGGTAACCCCGTCTTCGAAATTGAGCGCAATTTGAAAGCTCATAATGTACCTCGCAGGCAATGCCGGACCCGGGTGCCCGCAGGCACCTTCAAGCACGCATCACAGCGTTGATCAGATGTGGTAGATGTCGATGACTTGACGCACGTAGTCGTTCTTGAGCACTACTTTTTTGGCCTTGATCAGCGGCTGGGTGCCGCGCAGGTCGAGGGTGTAAAAGCTGGTGCCGAAGTAGCTGTCGGTGGTCTTGTAGCGAAAGCTCAGGGTGTGCCAGTTGAAACGCACGCGGCACAGCCCGTCGGCCTCGTCGACGATCTCGATATTGCTCAGGTTGTGCGAGGTGCGGGTGTCCGGCATGGTCGCACTGGAGCGCTCGGTCTTGATCCGGAACACGCGGTCTTCCAGACCGCCACGATTGCCGTACCAGATCAGCGAGATTTCGCTCTGCGGGTCTTCGGTCAGGGTGTCGTTGTCGTCCCAGCACGGCATCCAGAAACTGGCATCGGCGGCATACAGCTCCAGCCACTCGTCCCACTGGCCGTCGTCCAGGTAACGCGCTTCGCGATACAGAAATTCGCACACCATCCCATAGAGGCTGTTCATTACACGGCCTCCACGGGGATCAGCTCGGGTTCGCACGCCGAGGCCTTGAGCATGGTTTGCTGCCAGTACTTGTGTTGCAGCACAAACAGACCTTCGTCTTCGGTACGAACACCGGACAGCAAGGGCTTGAGGTCGATTTCTTCGGCGCCGGCATCGGCACCTTCAATCCAGTGCTCGGCACCACGTGACATGTCGTTCCAGCCGCGACCTGCGCCATAACCGGTCTGGCACGAGCGGAACTCTTCGAGGTCATCCGGGGTGGCCATGCCGCTGACGTTGAAGAAGTCTTCGTACTGACGAATGCGTTTGGTGCGTGCCTCGCTGCTCTCGCCCTTGGGCGCGATGCAGTAAATGGTGATCTCGGTCTGGTTGACGGAAATCGGCCGGGCGATACGGATTTGCGAGCTGAACTGGTCCATCAGGTACACGTTGGGGTACAGGCACAGGTTGCGCGAGTTATCGATCATCCAGTCGGCACGGGCCTGGCCGAAATCGCGGGCCAGCTCGTCGCGGCGCTCGTAGGCCGGGCGATCCTCGGGGTTGGCCCAGCGGGTCCAGAGCAGCAGATGGCCGTGCTCGAAGGAGTAGAAACCGCCACCGCTCTTGGCCCAGCTTCCGGCGCTCATGGTTTTGATTTCTTCGCCGGCTTCACGCAGGGTGCGCTGGTTTTGCGTGGCGGCGTAGTTCCAGTGCACGGAACTGACGTGGTAGCCATCGGCGCCGTTTTCGGCGGCGAGCTTCCAGTTACCTTCGAAGATATAGGAACTGGCGCCGCGCAGTACTTCCAGGCCATCGGCGGACTGGTCGACGATCATGTCGATGATCTTGGCCGACTCACCCAGATGCTCGGCCAGGGATTTGACGTCGGGGTTGAGGCTGCCAAACAAAAAGCCGCGATAGGACTCGAAACGGGCAACTTTGGTCAGGTCGTGGGAGCCTTCGCAATTGAAACCTTCGGGATAGCCGGCCGC
>JBILYW010000352.1:0-4551 GCA_044377555.1 Pseudomonas sp. | reverse complement strand
AGGCGCGTGAAGCGCTGGGGCTGTCGATCGACGGGTTTATTGTCGGCAACGTCGGGCGCCTGCACCCGGACAAAGACCAGGCCACGCTGATTCAGGGCTTTGCCCGGGCACTCCCCCATCTGCCTGCCGACAGTCAGTTGGCAATCATGGGCAAGGGCCGCCTGGAGCAAAACCTTAAAGAGCTGGCGCTGGAACTCGGGATTAGCGAGCACGTGCTGTTTTTGGGCCAGGTGCCCGATGCGCGCCGTTACTTCCGTGCCTTTGACGTGTTTGCCCTCAGCTCCGATCACGAACCCTTCGGCATGGTGCTCCTGGAAGCCATGGCCGCAGGCGTTCCGGTGCTGGCCACCGCGTGTGGCGGCGCCAAGGAAGTGGTTGAGGGCGTAGGGATCCTGTTCCCGCTGGGCGATGCCGAAAGTTTGGCCCAGGGCCTGCAACATTTGGCGGTGCTCAGTGATGAGCAGCGCCTGGCCTGCGCCGAGCAGATGCAAGCGCGTTTGTATGAGCGGTTCAGTGATCAGGCAGTGCGCGATACGTTCTGGCAGTTGCCGCAAGTCACCGACCTGACTTCGGGGGCCTGATGCTCAATCGATTCCAAGGCTGGCGCGAGCGTGGCTGGAGCGTTGTCGATGCAGGCACTTATGCCGATGCCTGGCAGCGTTTTGGCGGCAGCGTCGCGACCCATCCGCTGGTGGTTGAACGCCTGGCGCAGTTGGCGGGTATCCCGGTGCGCTATCTGGCCTGGGAGCAGGACGGGGAGCTGAAGGCGGCGATCCCGACCTGGGGCCGCGACCTGGCGCTGTCCAAGGACGTGCTCAAGCGGCATGGCAAAAAGGGCCTGTTCGACCTGGGCAATGCCGAGTTGATTCTGCCTGCGGCCGACGACGCCCAAGCCCCTTTGCGTCATCGCGGGCGCTACCTGTCGGCGCTGAATGAAGGGCGCTTCAGTACCCTCAAGCCACAGGCCGAGCAGTTGGCCATGGCCCGCACGCCGGAAGAACTGTCGAAAAAGTTCCGCTATAACCAGCGCCGTGAATTGCGTTTGCTGGAAGAGGCGGGCGGCGTTGTGCGCCCGGTTTCGGAGTTTTCCAGCGTCGAACTGTCGGCAATCTATTGCGATTTGTTTCTGCGGCGCTGGGGGTTTGTGGCCACCGGGGCCGAGCGGATGCCCGAAGTGATTGAGTTATTGCGCGAATTGCTGATCGGTTCGGTCATTTTCCTCAACGACGCGCCTATTGCGATTCAGCTGGTGTATCGGGTTGAATCGCCGCAATGGATCAGCGTTGAGTACGTCAATGGCGGCGTCGACCCCGAAACCCGTGCTTTCAGCCCTGGCAGCGTGTTGAGCTTTCTCAATACCCAATCGGCCTGGGAACAGGCTCGCAGCGTCAACAAGCCCCTGCGTTTCTCGTTCGGCCGCGCCGACCGCGAGTACAAAGAGCGTTGGTGCAACCCGGTGCCGGTCTTCAGGGTGTGAGTCGAGGCAGCGCCCGGCTTGTGGGCGCTGGCAAGCCAGCTCCCGCAGGGAGACTAAACCCAAGAGTAAAACCATGAGCCAGCCCATCAGCCGCAAACAACAACTTCTCAAGCGCCACCGGCGCAACAAGCGCATTGGCCTGCTGGTTGGCCTGCTGGTGTTGGTTGCCAGCGGTGTGCTGCTGGTCTGGTGGCTGCCGCTGTTGTTGGCGGTGCTGGGCTGGGTGGCCCATGAGGCCTGGTTTGCCGACCATCTCTTCTACTCGCCCAAAGACGATTACCAGTACAGCTTTCCGCCAGACAGCCAGCGCCCGGCAGTGCGTCTTGAGGGCGCAAAGCTGGTGCCGGATCAGCCGCTGAGCCTGGCTGGTGATGAAACCCTCATCCTGGCGATCAAGGTCAAAAGTGGCTGGCTGGGCCGTTTTCTTGACCCGTACGTGCAGCTGTCGGGCGGCGAGTCGGCGGATCGGCAGACCTTCGAACGTGGGGTCAATGGCCTGCGCTATCTGAATTTGAGCGACTGGGGTTCGGCCCTGGTCAGTGGAGAGCTGCGTATTGGCGGGCGTTTTTGCCGCGTCACGGGGCAGCCCGAGCTTTGGGTGTTCCGCCAGCCCGACTACCGCGATCAGCGGGTGATGGTGATTGCCCCTCACGCCGATGATGCCGAACTGGCCGCTTTCGGGTTGTACAGCCAGGCCCGTGAAGCCTGGATTGTGACCCTGACCGCTGGCGAAATCGAAGCTGAGCATTATCAGCAAATGGGGCTGGAGCGCGCTGAAGCCGCCCGCCTCAAAGGCCGCTTGCGCGCATGGGACAGCATGGTCGTGCCGCGTTGGGCCGGCGTGCCTGAAGCCCATTGCGCACAACTCGGGTACTTCTGCCTGCAATTGCCCGCCATGCAGGCAGTCCCCGATCAGCCGATGGCTTCGCGGGAGGCTGACCTGAGCGATACCCGTGTGTTTCGTCAGTTCAACCCGTTTCCGCTGCCCGGTGACCTGGACGGCGCTCCGACCTGGCATAACCTGCTGGCCGATTTACGGGCGCTGATCCTGCGCGCCCGTCCCGAGGTCATTGTGCTCCCGCACCCCTCAATCGACCCGCACCCGGACCACATCTGTGCCCACGCGGCAATGATTGAGGCCCTGCAAGGGCTGGAATGGCAACCGAAGACCATCCTCGGTTACGCCAACCACCTGCATGACAACGACCGCTGGCCGATGGGCAGCAGCGGTGACGGTATTGCCCTCCCGCCGGTGTTCGATGCCTCGCTCAGCCTGCGCCCGTGCAGCCTGGCGCTAAGCCTTGAGCAGCAGCGTGACAAGGCGATGGCGCTGGGCATGATGCACGACTTGCAACCACGTGCGGCGCTCAAGCGCAGGCTTCGCAGGTCGATACAGCGACTCGTTGCTGGCAGAATGCCATCTCCGTATGGCGAAAATGAATTTTTCCGCAAAGCCGTTCGGCGCCATGAGCTGTTCTGGATCATCCAATAACATAACAATCGGGGGCATAGAGTTGCCCAGCTTCTCGACCATTACATTGAGTTTCACGTGATAAAACCGACACCACGCATTATTTTCATCATTCCCTATTTCGGAAAATGGCCGTTCTGGATGCCGTTTTTCCTGGAAAGTTGCCGGCACAATCCAGATATCGACTGGCTGCTGTTCAGTGATTGTGGGGTTCCTGAAAACCTGCCGGCCAACGTGACTGTTCAAACCATCAGCTTCGAGGATTACTGCAGCAAGGTTTCCGGGCGCCTGAACATCGACTTCGCGCCTAAAGGGGCCTACAAGCTGTGCGATATCAAGCCCGCCCTGGGCTATATCCATGAAGACAGCCTGCAAGGCTATGACTTCTGGGCGTTCGGTGACATTGACCTGGTGTACGGCGACCTGCGCAGCTATTTCACGGCTGAGCGTCTGGCGCGCTTTGACTTGTTTTCGACCCATGAACGGCGTGTAGCGGGGCACCTGTGCCTGATGCGCAATACGCGCTGCAAGCGTGAGCTGTTCATGAAGATCGAAAACTGGCAACAGCGCTTTACCGACGAGCAGCATCATGCCCTGGATGAAGGGGCTTTCAGCCGGATTTTCTTGTGGCGCAAGAACTTTCCCGAGCCGCTGTTCAAGTGGGTAGGCAAGCTCAACCCGTTGCGTCGCACCAGTGATTTCACCGAGGCGTTCAGTACGCCGGGTGGTCGCATCAAGTGGCGCGATGGCAGCGAAAATTTCCCCCACCAGTGGTTCTGGAATCAGGGGACGTTGAAGAACGATCGCGATGGCGATCACACCTTCCCCTATTTTCATTTTGTGTGCTGGAAGCGTAATGAATGGTCAGTCTTGCCGACGCCCGACCCTGTCGCCGTCCAACGCTTGGCTGGTGAACCAGCCTGGGTTATTGATGCCACCGGATTTCACCGGGGAGAGCTATGAAGCGTTCTAAAGTTCTGCAACTGCAGCCTGATTACAACGTCAAATCCCATGACTTTGCCGACCTGGCCGAGCAGATTGTGCGGGCGCTGCCCAGTGAGCGTTACGAGGTTACGGCGGCCTTCTTGCGGGGGCGGCCAGGCCCGGGCGAGCCGGTGAGCAAGGCCGATCATTCGGTGTATTTCGAATTCAGTGACAAGTCGCTCAAAGGCATGCGCCTGCGTGCCATGTGGGCGTTGTACAAGTTCTGCCGTAAAGAGCAGTTCGATGTGGTGATTTGCAACCGCTTCAAACCGGTGAACATGATGCTGCAGCTCAATCGCTGGCTGAAAATCCCGCTGTGTGTGGGGATCTCCCACGGCTTTGGCGAGTACGACCGCTTTTATCGGCGCAGCCAGGCCAAGCGCCTGATCGACAAGGCCTGGCGCTTTGTCGGGGTGTCCCCTGCGGTCAAACAGTACTTGCTCGACTGCCAGTGCGGCTTCACCGACCAAAATACCTACGCCATTACCAATGCCATCGACATCGAGCAAGCCGAAGCCTTGCAGCTGCCCCGTCAGCAGGCCCGTGAAAAGCTCGGCCTGGATCAGGATGCGCGGATGATTGGTGCGCTGGGGCGTTTGGTACCGATCAAGGGCCATCG
>JBILYW010000351.1:0-4553 GCA_044377555.1 Pseudomonas sp. | reverse complement strand
AGCCAGGGCGCCCTGACCGCGCGCTATGTGGCAGCCATCGCCCCCGAAACTGTCGCTTCAGTAACGTCTGTCAGCGGCCCCAACCACGGCTCGGAACTGGCCGACCGCTTGCGCCAGGCCTTTGCCCCGGGAAAGTTCGGCGAAACCGTCGCTGCGGGCCTGACCACGGCATTCAGCACATTCCTGTCAAACCTCAGCGGTCACCCGCACCTGTCCCAGCATGCACTGAACGCCCTCAATGCCCTGACCACCGAGGGCGTCGCGGCCTTCAACCTCAAATACCCCCAGGGCCTGCCAGAAACCTGGGGCGCAATGGGCCCCGAGCAGGTGGATGATGTTTTCTATTACTCCTGGAGCGGCATTATCAAAGGCTCACGGCTGTCGGAGTCACTGAACCTGCTCGACCCCCTGCATAACGCCTGCCGGGTATTCGGCAGCTTTTTTACCCGAGAGACCAAAGAGAATGACGGAATGGTCGGGCGCTTCAGCTCGCACCTTGGCCATGTGATCCGCTCGGACTACCCCCTGGACCACCTGGACACCATCAACCAGATGGCACGCCTGAGCAGAAAAACCGTCAACCCGGTCGAGCTTTATGTCGAACACGCCAAGCTTCTGAAAAATAAAGGTTTATAAAAACCACCCGGTAGCACCCGGGCAGGCAGTGATCCGCCAGTCAGCAAAAACGCAAAACAGCACTTTTGCCGAGAAAAACCCTGATGAATCCGGTAGGCTCGGCACTTTCTTGAAAGGAGTACTCCCTCATGGCTAAAGCCACTGCCCGTCACATCCTCGTTGCCACCGAAGACAAGTGCAACGAACTGAAAGCCCAAATCGAAGGCGGCGCTGATTTCGCCGAAGTTGCCAAGGCAAACTCTTCTTGCCCATCCAGCCGTCAGGGCGGCGACCTGGGTTCTTTCGGCCCGGGCCAGATGGTTAAAGAATTCGACACCGTCGTTTTCAGCGCGCCAATCAACGTAGTACAGGGCCCGGTTAAAACCCAGTTCGGCTACCACCTGCTGGAAGTCACCAGCCGCCAGGACTAACTCTCCCAGCGCTGCGTGAAAACGGCCCACCTTTTGGTGGGCCGTTTCGTATCCGCAATAGCGAACCACGTGCTACGTTTCCTCAGTCACGAACCCATCGTACTGAGGAATGGATATGAGCCTTAAGGGTAAAACCGCCCTGGTTACCGGTTCCACCAGCGGCATCGGCCTGGGCATCGCCCAAAGCCTGGCCCGGGCTGGCGCCGACCTGATACTTAACGGCTTTGGCGATGCCAGCAAAGTCATGGCCGAGATCGAACAGTTCGGTGGCAAGGTTGGTCATCACCCTGCCGATGTCAGCGACCCGGCCCAGATCGCCGACATGATCAGTTATGCCGAGCGCGAATTCGGCGGCATCGACATTCTGGTCAACAACGCCGGCATCCAGCATGTGGCCAGTGTTGAGGAGTTCCCTGTAGAGCGCTGGGACTCCATTATCGCGATCAACCTGTCCAGCGTGTTCCATAGCACCCGCCTGACCCTGCCCGGCATGCGCAAGCGCGGCTGGGGGCGCATCGTCAATATCGCGTCGGTTCACGGGCTGGTGGGCTCGGTGGGCAAGGCCGCCTATGTGGCAGCCAAACATGGCGTGATCGGCCTGACCAAAGTCGTCGGCCTGGAAACCGCCACCAGCAATATCACCTGCAACGCCATCTGCCCCGGCTGGGTGCTTACGCCACTGGTGCAAAAACAGATTGATCAGCGCATCAGCCAGGGCATTGACCCCTATCAGGCGCAGCACGATCTGCTGGCCGAAAAACAACCTTCGCTGGAGTTCGTGACTCCGCCACAACTGGGCGAGCTGGTACTGTTTTTATGCAGTGAGGCTGGCAGCCAGGTACGCGGTGCCGCATGGAATGTGGACGGCGGCTGGCTGGCGCAATAAGTTCGCACATTCCTGCATGCCACACATGCAAATATGCACACCAACCCTGCACTTATCAGGGTTGTAATGGGCAAATTTGCACTGTTAGCATCGGTTATCGTTCGCCCGTGAACACCCACTAAAAACAATATAAAGCAGGGAGTTAGTGATGACTGCTCAGGTTTCCTCCTCACCGACACCGGATGTCGCACCTATTCAGGACTCGATTCTGGCCGAGGTCCGCAACCATATTGGCCACCTGACCCTGAACCGCCCAAGCGGCCTCAACGCCATCAACCTGGAGATGGTCCGCAGCCTGCAGCAGCATCTCGATACCTGGGCCACAGACCCTCAGGTCAAGGCCGTGGTGCTGCGCGGCGCCGGGGAAAAAGCCTTTTGCGCCGGCGGTGATATCCGCTCGCTGTATGACAGCTATCAAAACAACGACACCCTGCACACCGCGTTCTTCGAAGAGGAGTACGCCCTCGACCTGACCCTGCACCGCTACGCCAAACCCGTGATCGCCCTGATGGACGGCTTCGTGCTGGGCGGCGGCATGGGCCTGGTGCAGGGTGCAAACCTGCGTCTGGTCACTGAACGCAGCAAGCTGGCAATGCCGGAAGTCGCTATCGGTTACTTCCCGGACGTCGGCGGCAGCTACTTCCTGCCCCGAACACCCGGTCAACTGGGCACTTACCTCGGTGTCAGCGGCGTGCAGATCCGCGCCAGCGATGCGCTGTATTGCGGGCTGGCCGACGGCTATCTGCACAGCAGCAAACTGCCTGAACTGGACCAGTGCCTCGACACCCTCAAATGGCAAAATGCTCCCATTGATGACCTGACCACGCTGATTGCCACGTTTGCGGTCACCGTCTTGCCCGACCCGCCACTGGCCAAGCTGCGGCCCCTGATCGACAGCGTTTTTTCCCAGGCCGACATGCCGCGAATCGTCGCCCACCTGCGCGCCGTCAGCGACCCGCAAACCCGCGACTGGGCCAACGAAACCGCTGACCTGCTGCAAACCCGCTCGCCCCTGGCAATGGCCGTCACCCTCGAAATGCTCCGCCGTGGCCGTGAGCTCGCGCTTGAACAATGCTTCGCCCTGGAACTGCACCTGGACCGCCAGTGGTTCGACCGTGGCGACCTGATGGAGGGCGTGCGTGCACTGATTATCGACAAGGACAAAACCCCGCACTGGAACCCGCCCAGCCTGGACGCGCTCGACCCGGCCCATGTCGCCAGTTTTTTCACCGAATTCAACGCGAAGGGGGCCTGAGCCATGCAAGACATCGAACTGAGCGAAGAGCAAGTGATGATCCGCGACATGGCCCGCGACTTCGCCCGCCGCGAAATCGCCCCCCATGCCCAGGCCTGGGAGAAAGCCGGCTGGATCGACGACGCACTGGTGGCCAAGCTGGGCGAACTTGGCCTGCTGGGCATGGTGGTGCCTGAAGAATGGGGGGGCACCTACGTCGACTACGTGGCCTACGCCCTGGCCGTCGAAGAAATTTCCGCCGGCGATGGCGCCACAGGCGCGCTGATGAGCATCCATAACTCGGTCGGTTGCGGACCTGTCCTCAAGTACGGCAGCGAGGCCCAGAAACAAACCTGGCTGGCAGAACTTGCCAGCGGCCAGACCATCGCCTGTTTCTGCCTGACCGAGCCTCAGGCCGGCTCTGAAGCCCATAACCTGCGCACCCGGGCAGAACTGCGTGACGGGCAATGGGTGATCAACGGCGCCAAACAGTTTGTCAGCAATGGCAAGCGCGCCAAGCTGGCCATCGTATTTGCGGTGACCGATCCCGACCTGGGCAAAAAAGGCCTTTCGGCGTTTTTGGTGCCCACCGCCACCCCCGGCTTTATCGTCGACCGCACCGAACACAAAATGGGCATCCGTGCCTCGGACACCTGCGCCGTCACCCTGAGCAACTGCACCGTGCCTGAAGCCAACATGCTGGGCGAGCGCGGCAAAGGGCTGGCAATCGCCCTGTCCAACCTGGAAGGCGGACGCATCGGCATTGCCGCCCAGGCACTGGGGATCGCCCGTGCAGCCTTCGAAGCAGCACTGGGTTATGCCCGCGACCGGGTGCAATTTGATAAAGCAATCATCGAGCACCAGAGCATCGCCAACATGCTGTCCGACATGCAAACCCGCATCAATGCTTCACGCCTGCTGATCCTGCATGCAGCGCGCCTGCGCAGCGCGGGCAAACCCTGCCTGTCAGAAGCCTCGCAAGCCAAGCTGTTTGCTTCGGAAATGGCCGAGTATGTGTGCTCCAGGGCCATCCAGATCCACGGTGGCTATGGCTACCTTGAAGACTATCCGGTGGAGCGCTACTACCGCGATGCGCGGATTACCCAGATCTATGAAGGTTCGAGCGAGATCCAGCGAATGGTGATTGCGCGGGAGCTGAAGAATTATCTGATTTGAACACTAAACCTGTGGGAGCGGGCTTGCTCGCGATTCAAGCAACTCGGTATGTCAGTAATACCGGGGCGCCATTATCGCGAGCAAGCCCGCTCTCACAGGAGGGTGCAGTTAACGGTTTTTAAACTCGGCTTCACGCTTGCCAACAAACGCTGCCATGCCTTCTTTCTGGTCATGTGTGGCGAACAGGCCATGGAACACCCGACGCTCAAAG
>JBILYW010000350.1:0-4560 GCA_044377555.1 Pseudomonas sp. | reverse complement strand
ATTGCCTCCATGCATGGCGGCAATGTCGAGTTGCGTAACCGCAGCGGTGGCGGCCTGGAAGCCCGTGTACGCCTGCCGCTGGGGTTGATGCTACCAAGAGGGGCGGTGTAGCAAACCCCTGTAGCCGCTGCCGGGCAGCGGCTACACAGGTTTTTAGCCTTTGCCTTTGGTCCGCGTCATATGCGGGCTGCTGTTTTTCTCCAGATGCTGAATGATGATCCCGGCCACGTCCTTGCCTGTGGTGGTTTCAATGCCTTCCAGCCCTGGTGACGAGTTGACCTCCAGCACCAGCGGGCCGTGGTTGGAGCGCAGGATATCGACACCCGCCACGCTCAACCCCATGACTTTGGCCGCGCGAATGGCGGTCATGCGTTCTTCGGGGGTGATCTTGATCAGGCTGGCGCTGCCGCCCCGATGCAGGTTGGAGCGGAACTCTCCCGGTTTGGCCTGACGCTTCATGGCCGCGATAACCTTGTCCCCGACCACGAAGCAGCGAATATCGGCCCCGCCGGCTTCCTTGATGTACTCCTGCACCATGATGTTTTGCTTGAGCCCCATAAAGGCCTCGATCACCGACTCGGCGGCGGTGGCGGTTTCACACAGCACCACGCCGATACCTTGCGTGCCTTCCAGCACCTTGATCACCAGCGGGGCACCGTTGACCATCTCGATCAGGTCGGGGATGTCATCCGGCGAATGGGCAAAACCCGTTACCGGCAAACCCAGGCCCCGTCGCGACAACAGCTGCAGCGAGCGCAGCTTGTCCCGTGAGCGGGCAATTGCCACCGATTCGTTGAGCGGGAAAACCCCCATCATTTCGAACTGGCGCAACACCGCACAGCCGTAGAAAGTGACCGAGGCTCCAATACGCGGGATCACGGCGTCGAAACCTTCGAGCGGCTTGCCGCGGTAGTGAATCTGCGGCTTATGACTGGCAATGTTCATATAGGCGCGCAGGGTATCGATCACTACCATTTCATGGCCACGCTCAGTACCGGCTTCAACCAGACGACGAGTGGAATACAGACGCGGGTTACGCGACAGCACAGCGATCTTCATGCAACACCTGTGGCAGAGGTAGTAGTGACCGGAAAAACCGGCTTGTCTTGTATATATTTTAGTGCCGGATTGACGACCAGCTGGCCGTGAACCAGGGCTTTTGAACCCAGCAACAGGCGATAACGCATCGATTTTCGGCAAGCAAGCGTGAACTCGACCTGCCATACCCGATCACCCAGCGCCAGGCCGGTGCGGATCACATAACGAACCTGCGTGTGGCCGTTGGAGCTTTTGATGGTTTTAATTGCCACCAAAGGGGCTTCACAGCGACGATGACGCAGTTGCACCAACGTGCCCAGATGGGCATTGAAACGTACCCACTCGACACCATCGCGCTCAAACGGCTCGATTTCGGTGGCGTGCAGGCTGGAAGTACTGGCGCCGGTGTCGATTTTCGCCCGCAGGCCCGCGACTCCCAAATCGGGAAGCGCCACCCACTCGCGCAGACCGACAACGGCCAAGTGATCAAAAGTCTTCAATATAAGTAACCAGCGATTAACGTATTCAGGCCGCAGGAGGAACCCTGCAGGTAAAGCAATCGGCGAAGCCGATGTGACAGCGTACTGGGGGCTGTTGACGTTTCGTTGTGAGCCGCGTCGTCAACAGACCTGTGGGCATTCACGCAGAATATCCGGCAAATGGCGACAGTTATCTGTGTGTACGCTATTTGGCAGGCGGGCATTCTATCGGGCCAATTGCTTCAGTTGTTCATCGCTAGTAGTAGTACTGTTCTGACTATTTAAGTGAAGAGGAATTCCAGTGGCGCAAAAGCACGAAGAGGACGACAAGGTTCGCCTGGACAAGTGGCTCTGGGCCGCGCGTTTTTACAAAACCCGTGCACTGGCGAAAGCCGCGATTGAAAGCGGCAAGGTGCATTGCCGTGGCGAGCGTTGTAAACCGAGCAAAGAGCCGCGTCTGGGCGATGAGCTGCAAATTCGTGTGGGCCTTGAAGAGCGTACGGTAGAAGTTAAAGCGCTGTCTGTGGTGCGCCGTGGCGCCCCGCAAGCCCAGTTGCTGTACGCCGAAACCGAACAAAGCATCGCCAAGCGCGAAAATGCGGCGGCCATGCGCAAGTCCGGAGCCATGGGCATCAGCACCGATGGCAAGCCAACCAAGAAACAACGACGCCAACTGCATCAGTTCCATGACGCCAGTGGCGGGGAGTGATCAGGCTGATTCGCGTAAACCGTACGTCGAGTCTGTGGGCACATAGCTTGTAATCGTTGAATCATGACGCCATATAAGCTCATTAGATTTGTACGATATTTAAAGACTCGAACACATTTTGTCACCAATTCAGAACTCTATTCTTATGTCCGACTTACTCAAAACAGATGCCACACAACGCTTTATGTTCGACACCAGCGATGCGCGCGGCGAGCTGGCTTCGCTGGAGCACAGCTACGCTGATGTGTTGGCCAAGCATGCCTACCCGCAGCCGGTTCAGCAGTTGCTGGGCGAGCTGATGGCAGCGGCGGCGTTGCTGGTGGGCAACCAGAAAATCGATGGTTTGCTGAGCCTGCAGGCGCGTTCCGAAGGCCCGGTGCCGTTGCTGATGATCGAATGCACCAGCGACCGTGAAATACGCGGCCTGGCACGTTTTGACGCCGACAAGATTGCTGCGGATGCCACTCTGGCGGACCTGCTGCCTAACGGCGTACTGGCCATTACAATCGATCCTACGGTTGGCAAACGCTACCAGGGCATTGTGGATCTGAACGGCGAGACACTGGCTGACTGTTTCACCAACTACTTCGTCATGTCCGAGCAAGTGCCGACCCGTTTCTGGCTTGTGGCTGACGGCCAGCGCGCGCGCGGCATGTTCTTGCAGCAATTGCCTGCCGACGTGGTCAAGGATGAAGACGAGCGTGTGGACAGCTGGGACCGGTTGCTGATGCTGGGCGATACGCTCAAGGCTGAAGAGCTGCTGGGCCTGGACAACGAAACCATCCTGCATCGCCTGTATCACGAAGAAACAGTGCGTTTGTTTGACAACCAGGCCATTGAATTCAAATGCAGCTGCTCGCGTGAGCGTTCGGGTAATGCCTTGACCAGCCTGGGCCATGAAGATGCGCTGACGCTGGTGACCGAACATGGCGGCCATATCGAAATTGACTGCCAATTTTGTAACGAGCGCTACCTGTTCGATGCGGCGGATGTCGATCAATTGTTCGCTGGTGCGGGTGTTGAATCCCCTTCTGACACTCATCACTAAAACGTTTCAGCCTAGGTAAAACACCTGTCAAAGCCCGTTCTTGCGCGGTTCTGACAGGTGGGCCCTACTCTTTTTGGGGTTTTCTGGCATAATCCGGCCCACTTTTTTCGCGGTAGTAGTGCAAACTTTTCTACTACAAAACGTTTGGCGCACTCGGCCAATGGCCGACGGGGAACCTCATGACGCAAGCTAATAACGCCGTGTACACCGATCTGAGCATCGACGATCTGGTCAAAGAAGCCCTGAGCCGTGGTGAAGGCGAGCTTGCCGACAATGGCGCACTGGTTGTCAAAACTGGCCACCGTACAGGCCGTTCGCCGGCTGACCGCTTCATTGTTGAAGAACCGTCCACTCAGGCAGCCATTGCCTGGGGCCCGATCAACCGCAAGTTCCCGGCTGACAAGTTCGACGCCTTGTGGGACCGCGTTGCAGCTTACCTGGGCGAGCGTGAGCGTTTCGTTTCCCACGTACATGTAGGTTCTGATCCGGCGCACTACCTGCCAGTCAAAATGACCACCGAAACTGCGTGGCACAACCTGTTTGGCCGTTGCCTGTTCATCAACCCTGAACAGTACAACCCGGCGGGCAAAGACGAGTGGCAAGTGATCAACGCACCGAACTTCGTGTGCGAGCCAGAGCGTGATGGCACCAACTCCGACGGTTGCGTGATCATCAACTTTGCAGCCAAAAAAGTCCTGATCGCTGGCATGCGTTACGCCGGCGAGATGAAAAAAGCTCTGTTCTCGGTACAGAACTTCCTGCTGCCAGCAGTTGACGTTCTGCCGATGCACTGTGCAGCCAACATGGGCGAAGAGGGCGATGTGACCCTGTTCTTCGGCCTGTCCGGCACCGGTAAAACCACTCTGTCGGCTGATGAAAGCCGTTACCTGATCGGTGACGACGAACACGGCTGGGGCGTGGGCGTGGTGTTCAACATCGAAGGCGGTTGCTATGCCAAGTGCATCGACTTGTCCGAGAAGAACGAGCCCGTAATCTGGAAAGCCATCCAGCATGGCGCAGTACTGGAAAACGTCGTACTGGACCCGGTTACCAAAAAACCGGATTACGCAGACGACAGCCTGACCCAGAACAGCCGTGCGGCTTACCCGCGTGAACTGATCGAAAAACGCGCACCGTTGAACCTGGGCGGCGAGCCAAACGCTGTGATCTTCCTGACCTGCGACCTGACTGGCGTGCTGCCACCTGTGTCGATCCTCAGCGAAGAACAAGCGGCCTACCACTTCCTGTCTGGCTACACCGCTCTGGTGGGCTCGACTGAAATGGGT
>JBILYW010000349.1:0-4566 GCA_044377555.1 Pseudomonas sp. | reverse complement strand
CGCGAAGAAAATTGAGGCTGCACTCTGAATACGGACGCTCTGTCTGTCGCGTACGTCCCTTTCATTTGATCGAGAGTTCTTATGTTTCCCGACCGTTTTACATTCTCAATTGCCGACTGGGTCAACAGTTGGGTCGACGCGCTGGTGACCAACTATGGCGATATTTTCCGGCATATTTCCGACACCATGCTGTGGGCCATCGTCAATCTTGAGACCGTGCTGCGCATGGCTCCCTGGTGGCTGGTGCTGGCCATCGTTGCAGGTGTCACCTGGCACGCCACCCGCAAGCTGGTGACCACGGCAGTTATCGTCGGCTTGTTGTTTCTGGTGGGGGCTGTTGGCTTGTGGGACAAGCTGATGCAAACGCTGGCCTTGATGATGGTCGCCACGGTGATTTCGGTGCTGATCGGCATCCCGCTGGGGATTCTCGCGGCCCGCAGCGATCGCTTGCGCGCCGTGTTGATGCCGATGCTGGACATCATGCAAACCATGCCCAGCTTCGTGTACCTGATTCCGGTGTTGATGCTGTTTGGCCTGGGCAAAGTCCCGGCGATCTTCGCCACGGTTATCTACTCTGCGCCACCGCTGATTCGCTTGACCGATCTGGGCATTCGGCAGGTCAACGCAGAAGTGATGGAAGCCATCAACGCCTTTGGTGCCAACCGCTGGCAACAGCTGTTTGGTGTGCAGTTGCCGCTGGCGATGCCGAGCATCATGGCAGGGATCAACCAAACCACCATGATGGCGCTGTCGATGGTGGTGATCGCCTCGATGATTGGTGCGCGGGGTCTGGGTGAGGACGTACTGGTGGGTATCCAGACGCTGAACGTCGGTCGCGGGCTTGAGGCCGGTCTGGCGATTGTGATTCTGGCAGTGGTTATCGACCGCATCACCCAGGCCTATGGCCGCCCACGGCACGAGGTGAGCAAATGAGCATGCCCCCTAAAATCGAAGTAAAGAACGTGTTCAAGATCTTTGGCAGCCGTGCCAAGGAAGCGCTGGCCATGATCCAGCAAGAGAAAACCAAGGATCAGGTCTTGTCCCAGACCGGCTGTGTCGTCGGGGTCAATGACTTGTCATTGAGTATCGGCACCGGTGAAATCTTCGTCATCATGGGTTTGTCCGGGTCGGGCAAATCGACGCTGGTACGCCACTTCAATCGCCTGATCGACCCCACCAGCGGAGCGATCCTGGTAGACGGTGAAGACATCCTGCAATACGACATGGAAGCCTTGCGCCAATTCCGCCGGCACAAGATCAGCATGGTGTTCCAGAGTTTCGGTCTGTTGCCCCACAGAACCGTGATCGACAACGTGGCCTACGGTCTGAAAGTGCGTGGTGAAAGCAAAGCCTTGTGCGCCGAGCGTGCCATGCACTGGATCAATACCGTGGGCCTCAAAGGGTACGAAAACAAATACCCGCACCAGCTGTCTGGCGGCATGCGCCAGCGTGTGGGTCTGGCGCGGGCCCTGGCCAGCGACACCGACATCATCCTGATGGATGAGGCCTTCAGCGCCCTGGATCCGCTGATCCGCGCCGAGATGCAGGATCAACTGCTTGAACTGCAAAAGACCCTGCATAAAACCATTGTCTTCATTACCCATGACCTTGATGAAGCGGTGCGCATCGGCAACCGGATTGCGATCCTCAAGGATGGCCGGTTGATTCAAGTGGGCACCCCCAAGGACATTCTTCACTCGCCGGCTGACGATTACGTGGATCGCTTTGTTCAGCGCCGTGCTGTGACGGTTTAGATTTAGACAGATTGAGGTCGAATGTGAATAGCGTGCAGATTGAAGCAGTGGTTATAGACAACACCCGCATGGGTTGGATGGACGTCGTGGCTGTCGCCCGGCATGGTGCACTGCTGACGTTGTCGGATCAGGCCTGGGCCCGGATCGACAATGCGCAGGCCATCGTGCAGCGCATTGTGCGCAGTGGTGAGCGTGCGTATGGCATCAATACCGGTCTGGGCGGGTTGAGCAACGTCTCGTTACAGGACGAGCAGCTGAGCGCGCTGTCACGCAACACCCTGCTCAGCCATGCCTGCGGCGTGGGTCCTGTACTCAGCAATGAGCAAACCCGGGCCATCATTTGCGCAGCCGTTATCCAGTACAGCCAGGGCAAGTCGGGTTTGCACCGCCAAGTGGTTGAAGGGCTGCTGGCTTTGCTCAATCACCAGATCACTCCGCAAGTGCCTTCCCAGGGCTCTGTGGGTTATTTGACCCACATGGCGCATATCGGCATCACCCTTCTGGGCGTTGGCGACGTCAGCTATCGCGGGCAGGTTGTCCCTGCGCAGCAGGCACTGGCAGCCGAAGGCCTGAGCCCGGTGGTACTGGGTGCCAAGGATGGCTTGTGCCTGGTCAACGGCACGCCGTGCATGACCGGCCTGAGCTGCCTGGCCCTGGCCGATGCCACGCATTTGTTGCAGTGGGCTGACGTGACGGGGGCCATGAGTTTTGAAGCGTTGCGCGGTCAGCTGGATGCTTTTGACCCCGAAATCCTGGCACTCAAGCCTCATTCCGGCATGCAGCGTGTGGGTGCGAACCTGCGGGACTTGCTGGCAGACAGCGAAGTCATTGCCAGCAGCAAAGGGGTGCGTACCCAGGATGCACTGAGCTTGCGCTCGATCCCGCAGGTGCATGGCGCCGCGCGTGACCAGTTGCACCATGGCGCGCTGCAAATCGAAACCGAGCTCAATTCGGTCAATGACAACCCGATGGTCCTGGGCACGCCTGAAGCCTATCGCGTGGTGAGCCAGGCCAACCCCCATGGTCAGTCGGTGGCCCTGGCTGCCGATATGCTGGCCATTGCGATGGCCGAGATCGGCTCGATCGCCGAACGCCGTCTGGATCGTCTGATCAACCCGCATGTGAGCGGTCTGCCCGCGTTTCTGGTCAGCCAGCCCGGGGTCAACTCGGGAATGATGATCGTGCAATACGTCGCGGCGTCCCTCTGTGCGCAAAATCGCCAGTTGGCCCAACCGGCAGTACTGGATAACTACGTGACTTCAGGGCTGCAGGAAGATCACCTGAGCCTGGGCACCAACTCGGCGCTCAAACTGCTGCAATTACTCGAAAACTGTACGCAGATTCTGGCCATCGAATACCTGTTGGCGGCCCAGGCGTTTGAGTTTCTCAAACCGCAGCGTTTTGGCAGCGGTACCCAAAAAGCCTTGAACCTGCTGCGTGAGCGCGTGGCCCCGTATGATCAGGATCGCTGGCTGGCGCCGGACATTGCCAGCAGCGCTGCGATCCTCAAGGATCAACGCGTGTTACGTGAGTTGTTGCCGCATCTGGCTTGAATCAATGATGGAGTGACTGAATGAAAACCCTTTGGCAGCACTGCAATGTCGCAACCATGGCCAATGGCACGTACTCGATTATCGAGGATGCCGCCCTTGTTACCCGTGACGGCTTCATTGAGTGGATTGGCCCGCGTCAGCAGTTGCCTGCCGGCGAGTACGGCCAAACCCACGGCCTGGAAGGCGCGTGGGTTACGCCGGGGCTGATCGATTGCCACACCCACACGGTGTTTGGCGGTAATCGCAGCGGTGAGTTCGAGCAGCGCTTGCAGGGCGTGAGCTATGCCGAAATCGCTGCCGCCGGTGGCGGCATTGCCAGCACTGTGCGTGCGACCCGTGCTGCCAGCGAAGAGGAATTGTTCGCCAGTGCCCGTCAGCGTTTGATCTGCTTGCTGCGCGATGGCGTTACCAGCGTCGAGATCAAGTCCGGCTATGGCCTGAGCCTTGAGAGCGAACGCAAAATCCTGCGGGTGATTCGTCGCCTTGGCCAGGAGTTGCCAGTCACGGTGCGCAGCACCTGCCTGGCGGCCCACGCCTTGCCACCGGAGTACAAGGATCGCGCCGACGACTACATCGACCACATCTGCAACGAGATGCTGCCCGCGCTGGCGGACGAAGGGCTGGTAGACGCAGTGGATGCCTTCTGCGAATACCTGGCCTTCTCGCCGGCCCAGGTTGAGCGCGTATTCAAAGTGGCGCAGCAACTGGGCCTGCCGGTCAAACTGCACGCCGAGCAGCTGTCCTCCCTGCATGGTTCAAGCCTGGCGGCGCGTTATCAGGCGTTGTCGGCCGACCACCTGGAATTCATGACCGAAGAAGACGCCATCGCCATGGCCCGATCCGGTACCGTGGCCGTGCTGTTGCCCGGTGCGTTTTACTTTTTGCGTGAAACCCAGCTGCCGCCGATGGAGGCCCTGCGCAAGCACGGGGTGAAAATCGCCATCGCCAGCGACCTCAACCCGGGCACTTCGCCGGGCCTGTCGCTGCGCCTGATGCTGAACATGGCCTGTACCCTGTTCCGCATGACCCCCGAAGAAGCCTTGGCCGGTGTTACCCAGCATGCCGCCACGGCGCTGGGCATGGGTGAGACCCATGGCTCGCTGGAACCTGGCAAAGTGGCCGACTTCGTGGCCTGGAATATTGATCGCCCGGCAGACCTGGCCTATTGGCTGGGCGGTGATCTGGATAAACGCGTCGTGCGCAATGGCGTTGACGTAGCGCTAGGGTCTGTTGCCGTTTCATTGCGGCCGCGACGATAG
>JBILYW010000348.1:0-4568 GCA_044377555.1 Pseudomonas sp. | reverse complement strand
CCCGAAACCGAGATCAAGGCCTTTGGCCTGTTCCAGGGCCCGGTGCCGATCGGCAATCGCGTAAACGCCTAGGAGATCCCCCATGAGCGAAACCATGCCCATGCCCGAAACAGACGCCAGCCCACCCCGGCAAGTGGGCGATATTTTCAACCATGTGCCCTTGACCCGTGAGCACCTCAAAGCGTGCCTCGCGTTGTTCTTTGTATTCGCCATCGAAGCGTGGGAGATGATGATCATCGTCTACACCGCGCCACTGATCGCCCAGGACTTCACCCTGGATGCCCTGGCCGTGGGCCATCTGATTGGCGCCATGTTTATCGGCATGCTGCTGGGCTCATTGCTCTGGGGCAAGCTGGCCGAACGAATCGGCCGCAAGGGCGCGGTGATCTGGAGCCTGGCCAGTTACGGGGTGATATCGCTGGCCAGCGCATTCGCCCCGGACTACACCAGCCTGTACGCACTGCGGCTGCTGTCGGGCGTGGCCGCAGTGGGCATGATGGTGGTCACCTTTGCCCACTATCAGGAGCTGCTACCGGTGCGCTATCGAGGCGCGCTGACGGTGTACCTGGCATCGGGCTGGCCGATCGGCATGCTGCTGGCACTCGGTGCCACCGTGTGGCTGATGCCCTATGGCTGGCGCACGGTTATCGCGGTCAGCTCGCTGGGTGGCCTGTGGGCGCTGGTGGTCGCGCGCTGGGTGCCGGAGTCGCCGTACTGGCTGGCCAGTGCCGGGCGCCAGCCCCAGGCCCGCGAAGTGATCGCCCGCCTGAGCCGTGGCGCCGTCCAGGTGCCGCACACCTGCCAATTGCAAGTGGATCAGGCCAGCCGGGGCCGGCAACGGGAGTTGTTCGCCCCGGCGCTGTTGAAAATCAGCGTGCTGCAGATTCTGGTCAATTTCACCTTCTCCTGGGGCTATTGGGGCCTGCAAACCTGGCTGCCAACCCTGCTGCAACAGCGCGGCCTTAGCCTGCCACAAAGCTATGGCTTTATCGCATTGTCGGCGCTGTGCATGATCCCCGGGTACATGGCCGCGTCATGGCTGACCCATCGTTACGGGCGCAAAAAAATCATCGTCGGTTTCATCGGTGCCTCGGTGATCGCCGGCTACGGCTTTGCCAATGCCCAGACCCTGGAAATGCTCTACCTGAGCAACTTCGCCCTTGCCTTCTTCAGTCTCGGCGCCTGGGGTGTCTGGGGAACCTGGATCGCCGAACTGTACCCGACCCCGCTGCGCACCATCGGCTACAGCTGGGCGATTCTGGCCCAGCGCATCGCCAATATCCTGGCACCGTCCTTGATCGGTGCGCTGGTGGCCTATGGTGCGTCATTCAACATCACCACCACGCTAATCAATGCCTTCATGCTGGCCGCAGTGCTGCTGGCACTGTTCATTCCAGAAACCGAGGGCAAAACGCTGAACTGACACGACTCCTTTAGCGCTTTCAGACGCATGCGAGCTGCAGTGGCTGGCATCACCCCACCGCTCACTGCGCTTGAATGGCGCCAGGCGCATGGATGCCTGCCGCATCCACTGCCTCAAGGCGTCACCCGCACGGGTAGCCTCCACAATCATCAGAAATGGAATTCAGCATGAGCAATCAACCTCTGGCGGGGGGTATTACCCTCGCCATGCACCGCGGACCCTTCCAGAACAACGGCGCCACACCGTGGTACTCGACCGTTCAAATCGGCACTCCGGGGCAACCGTTAAAGCTGGCACTGGACACCGGAACCAACATTGCCTGGGTGACGTCCAGCCTCTGCGCCCCCGAGGGTTGCCGGCATTACAGTGCCGGCCGGTTCGACTACCGGGCGTCCGCCAGCTTCGCCTTCACCGACTGCCTGCAACGGCCCTACAGCTTTGGCCCATGGGGGACAATGCAGGTCGAGTCGGGGTCGGACGTAATGACCCTCGACCAGACGACGCTGCCCACCCAGCTGCTACTGGCGACGGACTACACTGGCGCGCAATTTCGCCAGCTGGACTGGGACGGCGGTATTGGCCTGCCCTGCAGCAGTGCCTGTATCGACGGCCGCAGCTCGTTCGTGTTCCAGGAGTTGATGAACGCCGGCAAGGTTGATCCGCACCAGCCCTTCATCGCCTTCGACTGGGACGCCGGGTCGGGGCGCGGCAGCTGCCAGTTGGGAGCCGTAGATGCCAGCAAGACCCAAGGTCCTCATCTGTTTTTGCCATGGGCGGTCTACGGCAAAATGGCGGGCGTCGAGTACATCTGGTCCACGCCGCTGACGACCTTTGCCGTCGGCGGCGAAATACTGGCGAAGGACCTGACCTTTGCCCTGGACTCCGGCTCATCCCGGTTCAAGGGCGATGACCGGCTGATGCGCCAAACCCTGGCGCGCATCGCCCAAGGTGACTGCCCGCCAGTGGTACTTGGCTTTGCCGATGGCGAGATCACGCTCGGGGCCGACGCCTACAACGTATTAATCGACCAGGGCCCCTGCAAAGGCCAGACACTGCCTCAGTTCGAACCAATGGGCATTCCCGACATGGTGCTGGCGGGTTCTCTGGTGATGGAGCACTGCTACACCGTCTACGAATACCGCGTTGTGCAGTGCGGCCCTGGCGCGTACTCATTGGCGCCCGTTGGCGTCTGGCTATTCAATCGACCGGACGGGCCGCAGATCATCACGCGCCCGTCTTCGCAACACTTCGACCTGGAACCGCGAGCGATAGCCCACGGCAAGTTCATCATCAACCCTGTGACCGGGCTTGAAACCCCGTCCCTGCCACTGTCGGCTGCGGGCACCTGGCAGAATGACTATGGTTCAGTCATGACGCTCACGGTCGAAGAGCAGCGGATATCAGGCACCTATCAATCGTCTACGGGCTCGACGGGCAAATACGCAGTAACCGGCTATCAAACGCAGCCCACCGACCTGCACGATCACGGCCTGCCGCTAGCCCTGGCCATCCAATGGCACTCCCTGGGCGAAGGTGCTGCCGACCCCAGCTGGAACTGGTCTTCAGGGCTGTGCGGGCAGCTCCATCGGGTGAAGGGCGAAGACACGTTGGTGCTATCGCACTTGCTGGTGGCCAGCAGTGACTTCCCGGGGCTTGTTGACCAAGGAACCTACGCTGACAAGTTGACGTACCGCCGGGTTGCCTGGGAGCCAGCCAGGACAGCGCCTGCCACCTCCACAGCGTTGCCCGCGATATCAGCCCCCCTGAGCGGTGACTGGCTGGCCACCGATGGCAGCTGCTTGAGCCTGCGTATCCACGCCGCCCGCCACGGTGCTTTTGGCTGTGTTCTGGGTCGGTTTTCATCGGCTGGCGCAGAAGTTGACGTATGCGGTTTTACCGACATCAAGGCCCGGGCCTGCGGGCTGTCATTGCAATCAGTCAGCCTCTCAACGGCAGGGTTTGCGGGCTCTAAAGTGCAGTCGCTGTCAGGGACTCTCGAACTTGCAGGCGAACAGTTGAATATCCTGGTCATGACCGGCTTGCCAACCACTGCCGAGCACAGCTATTTGCAGACCCGAATCAAGGCCCTGACTTTTTCCCGACGGCGCCATACAGCCTTTTAGCAGCCCTTGGCATGGCGCTGGGGGCAGGACTCGGGGCTTAAGCCCCCCGCTACCGGGGGGCCGAGATGGATATCAGAGAAACGAAAAAAGGACCCGAAGGTCCTTTGTTCTTGCTCTATCGAATTGCGTTGAATGGACTGCCCTGATCGCTCAGTGTAGTGGTCAACTAATCCCGGACACTGCATTAAGTTTTTTCTCGGCCTGAGCCGGTGGCAGCCCACCATTAAATTGGTGCGGTCGAATCCAGTTGTACCGGTGCATCAAAAAATGGCTGATATCCCGCTGAGCTTGTTGGACCGTCGCGTAGCCCATGGTCGGTATCCACTCGGTTTTCAGGCTCCTGAACACCCGCTCCATCGGCGCATTATCCCAACAATTTCCTCGCCGGCTCATGCTCTGACGCATGCGATATCGCCAAAGGCGCTGGCGAAAACTCCGGCTTCCATATTGCGAGCCCTGGTCGGAGTGGAACAGCAAACCCTGAGGCTTCCCTCGCTGCTCGTAAGCCATGTCCAAGGCCTTGATGACCAAGTCGGCATCCGGCTTTCCCGACAACGCCCAGCCCACAACACGGCGGGCAAAAAGATCTAGCACAACCGCCAGATACTGCCATTTCCCTTGAGCCCAGATGTAAGTGATATCGCCACACCAGACGTGGTCAGGAGCGGGCACATCAAACTCTCGGTTCAAAATATTAGGGATGTCGGGCCGCTCGACCGTTGCCTTTTTGTAAGCATGCGATCCCGGTTGTTTGCTGACCAACTCCAGCTCGCGCATCAGGCTGCGTACCTTGAATCGCCCGATCTGCTCGCCGTCGTCCTGCATCATGGCCATGATGCTACGGCTACCGGGAGCACTGCGGCCTTGGGTGAACAACTCGCTCACCCGACTGCGCAATCGAAGGCGTTCTACATCCGGTGTGCGGCGCCTGAGACGCCGAGCGTAGTAGCACGAGCGGGTCACTTCAAACACCTTGCACAGCCAATCAACCGGCTCGTGGATGCTCAACTGGTCAATCAGCG
>JBILYW010000347.1:0-4574 GCA_044377555.1 Pseudomonas sp. | reverse complement strand
ATCCTCTCATGGGCCTTACTGCCGGCCCTGGGCTGGTGGTTTGTTGGAGAACCCCGCACCTTGATGGTGTTGCTGGGAACTCTGGGGTTGGCGTTGATGTTACGCGCCGGTCAGTCCTGGAATCGCGTGCTGCTGGTCAGCGTAGCGTTGGGTGTGGTGTATGGCGTAATCCTGGGTACGGCTTTCCGCGAACCCATTGGTGCGATGGCGCAGGAGTTGGAAAAACTTCTGCCGCAGGTCCTCAATGGTCTCTACGACAAGTTATCTGACGTAGAGCGAGCGCGCCTTGGAGCACTGATTGCACCCGTCCTCACCGGTTTGATTGCAGCTTTGATGCAGGTCGTCAGCGTGCTGAGCCTGATGCTTGGGCGTTATTGGCAGGCGTTGTTGTACAACCCGGGCGGTTTTGCCAGCGAGTTTCGCAGCATCCGCCTACCGCTTGGTCCAGCGTTTCTGTTGCTGGCGTGCATGCTAATCGGGCCGAACTTCGGTCCTGAAATGGCCATGCTTACGCCGTTGTGCAGCGTAGCGTTGTTCTTCGCCGGGCTGGCCCTGATTCACGGGCTGGTGGCGCAAAAGCGACTGGCCAAGTTTTGGCTGGTGGGGTTGTACGTCACGCTGTTGCTGTTCATGCAGCTGATCTATCCGTTGCTCGTGGTTTTGGCCATTGTCGACAGCCTGATTGATTTCCGCGGACGTCTGGCGCCGAAAGGTACCGATAAAGACTCTGCGGACGGTGAAGGTTAAAAGTTAAGAGGATTTTCACATGCAACTGATCCTTCTGGAAAAAGTCGCGAACCTGGGCAACCTGGGCGACAAAGTAAATGTTAAGTCCGGTTACGGTCGTAACTACCTGCTGCCATACGGCAAAGCTACCGCTGCAACCGCTGCCAACCTGGCTGCGTTTGAAGAGCGTCGTGCTGAGCTGGAACAAGCAGCAGCTGACAAGAAAGCTTCGGCTGAAACACGCGCTGCCCAACTGGCTGAGCTGGAAGTGACTATCACTGCCACCGCTGGCGACGAAGGCAAGCTGTTCGGTTCGATCGGCACCCACGACATCGCTGATGCACTGACCGCCTCTGGCGTTGAAGTTGCAAAAAGCGAAGTTCGTCTGCCGAACGGCACTATCCGCAACGTAGGCGAATTCGACGTAGCCGTGCACCTGCACGCTGAAGTTGAAGCAACCGTACGCGTTGTTGTGGTAGCTGCTTAAGCAGTCTTAACTGACTGGCACCTTGTGTGTCGGGCGGTTAACATCGGGCACGATCCTGTTTACAGGTCGTGCCCTTTGTCTTTCTGCAGTTTCTGATTTTCAAACTCCTGCTTTTAAAAAATTAACCAAGTGGCCATGAACGATATCTCCGCTCCTGAGCAATATGATCTACAAACCGCAGCCCTGAAGGTGCCTCCGCATTCCATCGAGGCCGAACAGGCTGTGCTCGGTGGTTTGATGCTGGACAACAACGCCTGGGAACGCGTGCTGGATCAGGTCTCGGACGGCGATTTCTATCGGCATGACCACCGCCTGATCTTCCGGGCCATCGCCAAACTGGCGGACCAGAACTCCCCGATCGACGTCGTGACCCTTGCCGAGCAATTGGACAAGGAAGGTCAGACCTCGCAAGTCGGTGGTCTTGGTTACCTGGGTGAGCTGGCAAAAAACACGCCGTCGGTCGCCAACATCAAGGCTTACGCGCAGATCGTTCGTGAGCGCGCCACGCTGCGCCAGTTGATCGGCATCAGCACCGAGATCGCCGACAGTGCGTTCAACCCCGAAGGGCGCAATGCTGCCGAGATTCTCGACGAAGCCGAGCGCCAGATCTTTGCCATCGCCGAGGCCCGGCCAAAAACCGGCGGCCCGGTGAGTGTCAACGACCTGCTGACCAAAGCCATCGATCGCATCGACACCTTGTTCAACACCGACAACGCCATCACCGGCCTGTCCACCGGTTACACCGATCTCGATGGCATGACCAGCGGCTTGCAGCCGTCTGACTTGATCATCGTTGCCGGTCGTCCATCGATGGGTAAAACCACCTTTGCGATGAACCTGGTTGAAAACGCCGTATTGCGCAGTGAAAAAGCGGTCCTGGTTTACTCCCTCGAGATGCCAGGCGAGTCGCTGATCATGCGTATGCTGTCGTCCCTGGGCCGCATCGATCAGACCAAGGTCCGTGCAGGCCGTCTCGAAGACGACGACTGGCCGCGCCTGACCTCGGCGGTCAATCTGCTCAATGATCGCAAGCTGTTTATCGATGACACGGCAGGTATCAGCCCATCGGAAATGCGGGCCCGTACCCGTCGCCTGGTGCGTGAGCACGGCGAAATCGGCCTGATCATGATCGACTACCTGCAACTGATGCAGATCCCGGGCTCGGGCGGTGATAACCGTACCAACGAAATTTCCGAGATTTCCCGGTCCCTCAAGGCTCTGGCCAAAGAGTTCAATTGCCCGGTAGTGGCGCTGTCGCAGCTCAACCGTTCCCTTGAGCAGCGCCCCAACAAGCGCCCGATCAACTCCGACTTGCGTGAGTCCGGAGCCATCGAGCAGGATGCCGACGTCATCATGTTTGTGTACCGGGACGAGGTGTATCACCCCGAGACCGAGCACAAGGGGATTGCCGAGATCATCATCGGCAAGCAGCGTAACGGTCCTATCGGCACCACGCGCCTGGCGTTTATCGGCAAGTACACCCGATTCGAAAACCTGGCACCGGGCAGCTACAACTTCGACGACGATTAACCGTCGAGTGCCCCTCTGTATGGCAGGTGTGGGAGCGGGCTTGCTCGCGATGACATCAACAGAGCCGCTGCCCTGCCGGGTTTAAGCCAATTCCGACCATTGCCGTCGGAATTGGTCACTTTTTGTGCTATATTCCGCCCCCGCGAATTTCTTAGTAAATGACGCGCCCTAATTTTCTGTACTCAACACCGGTCATCGACATGCAAGCAGCCAAGCCTCTATTTGACTATCCGAAGTACTGGGCCGAATGTTTCGGTCCAGCGCCATTCCTGCCGATGAGCAGGGAGGAGATGGATCAGCTTGGCTGGGATTCATGCGACATCATCATCGTCACCGGTGATGCCTATGTCGATCACCCTTCGTTCGGCATGGCGATCATTGGTCGCTTGCTGGAGTCCCAGGGCTTCCGTGTGGGCATCATTGCCCAGCCGAACTGGCAGTCCAAAGACGACTTCATGAAGCTGGGCGAGCCGAACCTGTTCTTCGGCGTTGCAGCCGGCAACATGGACTCGATGATCAACCGCTACACCGCTGACAAAAAGATCCGTTCCGATGACGCCTACACCCCTGGTGGCCTGGCTGGTAAACGTCCGGATCGCGCGAGCCTGGTGTATAGCCAGCGCTGCAAGGAAGCCTACAAGAATGTGCCGATCGTACTCGGCGGCATTGAGGCCTCCCTGCGCCGTATCGCGCACTACGACTACTGGCAGGACCGCGTACGCAACTCGATCCTGATCGACGCCTGCGCCGACATCCTGTTGTACGGCAACGCCGAGCGCGCCATTGTTGAAGTGGCCCAGCGTTTGTCCTACGGCCACAAGATCGAAGACATCACCGATGTTCGCGGTACTGCGTTCATCCGTCGCGATACGCCAAAAGACTGGTACGAAGTGGACTCCACGCGTATCGACCGTCCGGGCAAGATCGACAAGATCATCAACCCGTACGTGAACACCCAGGACACCCAGGCCTGCGCCATCGAGCAGGAAAAAGGTCCGGTTGAAGACCCGAACGAAGCCAAGGTTGTGCAATTGCTGGCCAGCCCGCGCATGACCCGCGACAAGACGGTAATCCGTCTGCCGTCAGTCGAAAAAGTGCGTGCAGACTCGGTGCTGTATGCCCACGCCAACCGTGTGCTCCACCTCGAAACCAACCCGGGTAACGCCCGGGCCCTGGTGCAGAAGCATGGCGACGTGGATGTGTGGTTCACGCCACCGCCGATCCCGATGACCACCGAAGAAATGGACTACGTATTTGGCATGCCATATGCGCGCGTTCCGCATCCTGCGTACGGCAAGGAAAAGATCCCGGCCTACGACATGATCCGCTTCTCGGTAAACATCATGCGTGGCTGCTTCGGCGGCTGTACGTTCTGCTCGATCACCGAGCACGAAGGCCGGATCATCCAGAACCGCTCTGAAGAGTCGATCATTCGCGAAATCGAAGAGATCCGTGACAAGGTGCCAGGCTTCACCGGCGTCATTTCCGACCTCGGCGGCCCGACCGCGAACATGTACCGCATCGCCTGCAAAACGCCCGAGATCGAATCCGCGTGCCGCAAGCCGTCCTGCGTATTCCCCGGCATCTGCCCGAACCTGAACACCGACCACTCGTCGCTGATTCAGCTGTACCGCAGTGCCCGTGCGTTGCCGGGCGTGAAGAAGATCCTGATCGCATCCGGTCTGCGCTACGACCTCGCGGTCGAGTCGCCGGAATACGTGAAAGAGCTGGTCACGCACCACGTCGGTGGTTACCTGAAGATCGCCCCGGAACACACCGAGGAAGGTCCGCTCAACCAGATGATGAAGCCGGGCATTGGCAGCTATGACAA